>CAZPJX010000046.1:0-22211 GCA_964586985.1 uncultured Gemmatimonas sp.
ACACCGGGCCTTGTAGAGAGAGATCCGATGACGACACACCGCTGGATATCCCGGGCCGCCGCCGCACTGCGTACGCTCGCGGGGGCACTCGCCAGTGCACCCACCGGCGCATCGACTTGCGCATTGACAGGCGTCTCTGCGGGAGCACCTGTCCGCGCCCTGCTCCTGGTGGCGGGGATACTCTCCGGCGCCTGCGTGCCCAGTACGAGTCAGGAAGTGGTCATGGGAAACGAGTACGCCCAACAGATCGAGCGGGAGCTGCCCATCATCCGGGACCCCGAGGTCGTGCGATACATCAACCTCCTCGGCGACTCTATTGCACGCGTTGTCGATGACAGGCATTTGACCTGGCATTTCAATGTGGTCGATCAGCGCGACATCAATGCGTTTGCGGTTCCCGGCGGCCATATCTACGTGAATCGTGGACTGATCGAGAAGACCACCTCGATGTCGGAGCTGGCCGGGGTGATCGGCCATGAGATTGCGCATGTCACCCAACGCCACAGCATGAAGCAGATTGCGGCCGCACAGCGCGCGAATGCGGGGCTCAGCATCGGCTGCATCCTGGCGCCTTCGGTGTGTCAGGGCGTGGCCGGTACCGGTGTACAGGTCCTGGCGCAGGCAGGTTTCGCGAAATTCAGTCGCGATGACGAGGCTGAAGCCGATCAATACGGCGTGAAGTATGTCTCACGTGCCGGGATTGATCCGCGTGGCATGCCGAGCATGTTCCGCATCCTGTTGGCCGAGCGGCAGCGCAACCCGTCCAGTGTAGACGGGTTCTTCTCGTCGCATCCCATGGAGGAGAGCCGCATCGAATCCACCGAGCAGGCCATCGCGAAGATGGACCCGATCATTCTGAACTCCCTGACCCGCGACTCGCCTGCATTTCAGGCATTTCGGCAACGGCTCGCCAGCCTGCCGCCAGCGCCTCTGGGCCGATAGGTACCGTCGGATGCACCGGTCGCCCGCGGCCAACCTTACACGGTCGGGCGCGATGCCCCTCCGTCCGGGAGGCTGCGAACGAACTCAGTGATGAGCGCCTCGAAGGGCCGCGCTACGGCGCGACCTTCCTCCATGACCTCGGTATGTGACAGCAGATGGGGCGAAAGTCCGGCCGCCTTGTTGGTAATGCAGGAGACGGCCACCACCTTCATGCCCAGGGCTCGGGCAACGATCACCTCGGGTACGGTCGACATGCCCACCGCGTCGGCGCCGAAACGCTCGAGCATCCGCACCTCTGCCGGCGTTTCGTAGCTGGGCCCAAGCAGTCCGCAGTACACCCCTTCGTGCAAGGTGACCCCGATCCGTGGCGCCACGGCCCGCATCAGGGCGCGCAGGTCCTGATCATAGGGATCGGACATGTCGGGGAAGCGCTGGTCGCCAGGTTCGGTGCTCCCAATGAGCGGATTGCGATACATGAGGTTCACGTGATCCGCGATCAGCATCAGATCACCCTTCTCGAACGTTCGGCGTATCCCACCGGCGGCATTGGATGCGACATACACCGGCGCACCCAGTGCGTGGAGCACACGCACGGGGAACGCCGCGAGCGCCGCATCGTGGCCCTCGTACATGTGGAAGCGTCCTGCCAGCGCGACAACGGGACGTTCGGCCAGCGTCCCCACCAGCAACTGCCCCGCATGACCGGCCACCGTGGCGGTGGGGAATCCGGGAATGTGCGAGAACGGGATGCGAACAGCCTCAGCAAGGTGCTCGCTGAGGCCACCCAGGCCCGAGCCAAGTACGATACCGCACACGGGCGTCTGCCGCGCAGTGCCGACACGCTGTGCGATGTACTCGGCCGCGAGGCGCGCCGCAGCGGCTCCCGCTTCCGGCGCACGCGCTGCCTGCTGCGCCGTCTCGAACGTGCGGGAGTTCATGGAACGATTCCCCGGAGCCCGATACCATTGGCTTCGAACACGGGAAGCGCACGCTGTTTCCACTGCTCCAGGTCGCGTGCCGCCTCGCTGCGCAGGCGCTGTCGGTCCGCCCATGGGAGGAACGACGCGTCGAAGGCATTGAGTGCCAGCACCGCGATCGTATCCACATCGAATCGCAGAAGCTCCACGCAGTTGCGGAATTCCTCGCTCAATGCGACGCCACTCATGAGACGGTTGTCGGTGTTGATGGTCACCACCGCACCAAGCGCGAGATAGCGCGAAAGCGGGTGTTCCGCGAAGGTCGGCGTGACCCGAGTCTGCACATTGCTGGTTGGGCAGGTTTCGAGTGGAATGCGGCGGTCCACGACGTAGGCTTCGAGTTGCGGGTCCTCCCGGAGTCTGGTGCCGTGACCGATGCGGTCCGCCGCGCAGCGATGGAGCGCCTCGGCGATGGAGTGGGCACCATCGCCCTCGCCCGCATGGATGGTGACGGCGAGATTGGCATTCCGGGCCACATCGAACGCCTGTGCGTGCACTTCTGCCGAATTTCCCAATTCACCGCCCGCCAGATCAAGGGCCACCACTCCGCGAGAGCGGTAGGCCATCGCAATTTCCGCCATCTCCATTGCGTGCGGCCATGGAAAATTTCGGAGGGCACACACAATCACTCGTGCGATGGTGCCGGAATCCCGCTCGCCACGCGCGAGTCCCCTCAGCACGGCATCCATCACCTCATCTGCGTGCAGGCCCTCCCGCATATTGAGGGCAGGACAGAAGCGCGCTTCGATGTACCGCACACCATCACCCGCCGCGTCGAGGACGAACTCATAAGCCACGCGCTCAAGCTCGGGCACCGTCTGCATGACCGCGAGGGTGACCTCAAACCGTGCGAGGTAATCCTCGAGATTCCGCGCGTCGTCCACCCGCATCCACGCTGCCAACGCTTCGGGGGTCGCTGCAGGGAGGGCGATGCCTCGGGCCGTCGAGAGTTCCATCAGGGTGGAGCTTCGCAGCGAGCCGTCGAGATGACAGTGAAGTTCCGCTTTGGGGAGTTGCCGCAGCAGGGCGTCCAGTCCTTCGCCACAGCTCTTGTCCCTGGCGCTCACAGGGATTCGCTCACCGGTTGCTCCGTGGGGCGTGGGCGCAGTGGCACGACGCGATAGATGGCGCCGCCTCTCACGGTCTCTCGCGCGTTCACGGGAAGACCGCGACTATCCGTCAGTTGTGCCGAGCCCGCCTCGACCTCATCGGCCAAATCGGGCCACAATGCTCGCACGGCGTCGAGTGCCACCGATTCAGGCGGGAGACTCACGCCACGTTCGTTGACGAAGGCGCGGATATCCCGGGCGGTGGCATCAGTCACATCGGACATCAATGGGTACCGGTGGAAGCGGGACGAATGCGTTGAGTGGTGTCAGCTCGTACGGGCTGCGGCTGGCGCTTCAGATATTCCGCCAGGGCGTCGATGTCCCGCAGCGGAAGGTATTCCACGGACACGGCCGTCTTCTGGAGGTCCCCGTAGAGATCGTCGATCATGTAGTCGTTCATGACCACGCCGTAGATCCGATCTGCGGCGATGGGTGCGCCATCGGCAGTGGCCAGGCTCGTGATGCGCTGCCCGTCGGGTTTCGTCGGGTCATACTGCACGAGCAATCCGCTGACGTGTGCGTCGGGCACATTGCGCGCGAAGGTGCGTTCCATCATGGGCCGCAGGTCCCGACCGCGCACGCGCATGCGCACGAGCACATTGCCAAAGGGACTGAGCTGATGCACGCCGCCGAAGGCCAGTGGCCCGGCACGCAGGTCCACGCGGATGCCGCCGTTGTTCATCAGGCCCACGTCACCAGCACCCATGGTACGTGCGGCGTCGGCGATGAGGTTGCCAAGTGGATACTGCGTGCCGGTGCGGCGGAGGTCGACCGCAATGGTGGCTACCGGCTGCTGCTCCTTGGCAGCCGAGCGGGCCGATGCCACGCGAACAATGGAATCGACTGACGGCTCCGCGCCCTCCACGCTATTCCCGCGGACCGGGCGTATGCCCGAGCGCGCGGAACCGCCACCCACTGGCAGATCGACGACCGCGATGCCTCGGCCGCTCGAGGTAGGCTCTACCGCGGGCATGCCGTCAAGGTCGAGTGCGAGGTTGACGTGCGCATGTCCCATCACGAACACGTCGGGGCGTTCCGCGCCAAGTGCTGCCAGCTTGCGGCCCAGCGTGAGGCCTTCACCTTCGCAGACGGTGGGGCGATCACGTTCGCAGCGACCGCCATCATGCACGACGAACACGATAACCTGTGCCCCGGCGGCGCGCAGCGCGCGGGCGCGCTCCCGGTAGACGGGGAGCGGATCGATGAAGGTGAGACCGGCGACCTTGCGCTTGGCGGCACTGGACGCCGTGTGAGTACCAGCCGCACCGACGATGCCGATACGGATATCGCCGCGCTGCACCATGGTGTCGGCGCGCAACCACGTGGGCATCTGTCCATCGGGGCCTCGCACATTGGCACCGAGCACCGCATACCGGAGTTCACGCAGGCGCAGCTGCAGGGTGTCCTGACCGAAGTCGAACTCGTGATTGCCCAGGGCACCCGCTGCAATGTCGAAGCGATTCACCACCCCAACGGTCGGCCGTCCGGAATCCCAATCGGACGCGGGGGTTCCCGTGAAAAGGTCTCCCGCATCGATGACGAGGCTTTCACAGGCTGGAGCCACGCACTCCCGCTGCGCCGTACGCAACGCGGCGGAGAGGGCAACGGCGCCTCCCATGGGATTGCCGCCATCGAGGCGCGGCTGCAGCTGCGCATGGAAATCACTCATCGCGATGACGCGCAACACGCGTTGACCGGTGGTCGCGCGGGCCGCCGCAACACCTGCAGCATTGGCCGAAGACGACGAACGTGCGTTGACCACTGATGCCGAAGCCTGCCCCGAGGCCTCGGCACGACGACCACGCTGTTGCTCGCGCAGAATCGCCTCGCGCGCCACAGCGGGTTCGATGGTCCAGTTTGCCGTATAGTACTGTGATGGAGCGATTTCCTTCGCCCGCTCGATTTCCGCTATGATGAGCTGCCGGATATCGGTATCGCGCTCGTAGATCACAGGCGCACCGGCGAGCATGGCGTAGGCACCGCCACCCGACTGTCGGTAGTTGTTCACCGCCATCGTAAAGGAGTCGCCCGGCTGCACATCACGCCCATGGTACTGCAGACGTGTCACACGCTGCCCCACGGGCTGGCGGAGGTCCAGGATGTAATCCACGCCGGCCAGCATGTCGAAGTTGTAACCGGCAACGCCCTGGTCGATGAGACCCTGGGCAGGGAGTACTCCGTTCGGCCCGAGTGAGCGATAATAGCGGGCTGAATGCTCGAGATATGCACGGACCTGTGCCCCCGAAATGCGTACCGCGCGCAAGGTATTGTCGTAGGGATAGAGCCTCGCGACCATCGCGCGCGTGATGTCCCCAGCCGGCAGCATGGCATCCAGCGAGAATGCGGAAACGGCGGCAAGATCGGACTTCGTTTCCCGACGCATGACTTCGGCCACGAGATCCATGAGCGGCACATCGGTCACACGCGCACTGTCGGAACGCCACGCAACAGACGTATGCCCAATGACCGTCTGCACCCAGGTTCGCGCGGTCTCATGGGTGCGCGTGAACGCCGCAAGGACCGCCGGTGCCTCCTGATGACCGGCCACCAGCACGCGTTCGGCACGCTTGGCCACCACCGTCCACTTTCCACCCGTCTTTTTCAGTGTCAGCGTGCCCAGTGCCACGGAGCCCGCCCAGTTTCGGGGCTGCATCACTAGGGCCCCACCGATCGTGGTGTCCACCACCTCGCGGTGGGAGTGGCCGAACACCACCACATCGACCCCGGGGATCTCCTGCGGAATCCGGGCGGCCACGTTCTCCGATGGCAAACCGGTCGCCACGCTGTCGTAGGTGGCCCGTTCCGCGAGACCTGAATGCAGCAGCACGATCACCACATCCGCCTTGCGACGCCGGGCCTCTGCAACGGAGGCTCTCACGGCCGGTACGATATCCGAGACCGTCACCCCGGCATGGTTCAGATTGTCACGGTCCCAGACCATTGAGCCAGGTGTCGTACCGCCCACCACCGCGATGCGCACCCCGCCGCGCGTCACCATGGCGAGGGGTGCGACGAATCGACGGCCGTCGCGGTAGTGCACATTCGCGGCAACGAAGGGGAATCCCGCCTGGGCTATGGCCCGCTTCAGGAACGGAACGCCGTAGTTGAACTCGTGATTCCCCAGAACAGCGGCGTCGTAGCGCATCACGTTCATCGCTGCGATCACCGGATGGACCGGCGGCGGAGCGACACGCGCGGCCACATAGGTCAAGGGGTTTCCCTGCAGGATATCCCCAGCCTCCACCAGCACGACCCGACCCGGATTCGCCCGACGCACCGAGTCGACTATGGTCGCAGCCGACGCCAGCGAGTGGGTCGGATCCGGTGTACCGGCATAGTAGTCCCACCCCCGCAACCGGCCATGCACATCGGTCGTGGAGGCGATGACCAGATCGATGCTGGACTGGGCAATTCCGGTCACCGGGATCGCCAGGGAGGCGACCATGCCCAACGTGATGAAGAGCGCCAGCGGCGCCGCCGAACGGCGCCTCATCACCTGGCGACCCACAGAAAGGAGTTCCATGGGAGAATGCTAGTCGTTCCTTCCCGGCCTTTGGAGGGGCGCTGCGGGCACCAGTCCGCCACGCTTGCCCGAGACCGGGCCGGTTCGCGAAGTTCAGGGGATGTCCGGAAGAACGCCCGTCGGTTTTCGGGAGCGCCGTTACCGAGTCGTTACCCAACGGTGGCATTCCCGACACGATGGCAGCGCAGGTTGGAAGCCGTGCCACGTCAGACCCAGCAGATCCGTCCATGAAACCCCTCATCATCGGCATTGCTGGTGGTACAGGCTCCGGCAAGTCCACGCTGGCGCGCAAGGTCGCCGAGGCGCTCCCGGGCGCCTCGGTGGCCTTCATTGAGATGGATGCGTACTACCGTGATTTCCGACACCTCACACTGGAACAGCGTCATCGGGTGAACTGGGATCACCCCGACGCCTTCGACGTGGAGTTGCTGTCCGCGCACATCGCCGCGCTGGCCCGTGGCCTGCCGGTGGACATGCCACGTTATGAGTTCGCCACCCACGCCCGCAGTCCCTACGCCCAACGGGTCGAGCCGGCCGATGTGGTCGTCATCGACGGCATCCTGCTTCTGGCGGACGCGAGCATTCGCGACCAGTGCGAAGTCAAGGTCTTCGTGGATGCCGATTCCGATGTTCGCCTCATCCGCCGCATCCGCCGCGACACGGCGGACAGGGGACGATCGCTGGAATCGGTACTCGAGCAATACCTCACCACGGTCCAACCGATGCATCTCCAGTTCGTGGAACCCAGCAAACGCTACGCGGACGTGATCGTGCCAAGGGGGGGAAGCAACACGGTCGCGATAGAGATGATCGTCGCCAAGATTCAGCGTCGCCTGCTGCAACGGACGCGCAACGCTCCCACACCATCGATGTCTCCGACTGTTGCTGTGAACCTCACCGGGTCGACCTGAGCCCGCGCATGACAGCGACCCCGCCGATCACTGACCGTATTCTGGTTGTCGATGACGAACCTGATATTGTCGCGCTCGTCGCCTATCATCTGGCCAAGGCGGGATATCAGGTCGCCACGGCTGCTTCCGGCCCCGATGCGCTGGACATGGCCAGACGTGAGCGTCCCTCACTCATCGTGCTCGACCTGATGTTGCCCGGCATGTCGGGCTTTGACGTCCTGGAGCAAGTCCGCGCGGACGCTGACACGCGGGATGTCGCGGTGCTCATGCTGACCGCCCGCCGCGAAGAGGCGGATCGCATCCGCGGCCTCTCACTCGGAGCCGACGACTATCTCACCAAGCCCTTTTCGCCGGCCGAACTCACGCTTCGCGTGGGAGCGATTCTCCGGCGTACTGGCTCGAGCGCGCCCGGGGGCGCCGACGCGCTGGTCATTGGCGCTCTTCGCATCGACCGGGAGGCGATGACCGTCACAGCAGACGGCCGGCACGTGGAGCTCACCGCCACCGAGTTCAAGCTGCTGCTCACGCTCGCGGAACGACGCGGGCGTGTTCAGGGACGCGGTCATCTCCTGGAGACCGTGTGGGATGCCGCTCCGGATATTCAGACGCGAACGGTTGACATGCATGTACAACGGCTTCGTTCGAAGTTGGGAACGGCTGGTGAACTGATCGAGACCGTGCGTGGATTCGGATACCGCCTGCGGGCACACACCTCGCGCCGCGTGTAGTGGACTGTTCGGATTGGCCCTTGCAGTCGTCCTGCCAATCCCAGCGCGTCATTCGATCCCTATCCTGGTGCTGCACTCGTGAAGCTCGCCCAGCGCATCGTCCTCACGGCCTCCGTCGTCGCGACCGTGTTGATGGCCATTGTCCTCGTGGCCGTGGAGCGTCGCGTCACCGAGCGGATACGTGCGGAGGAACCCGCGACTGTTCCTGTGCCTTCCGCGATCCCACGGTCGACGGCGCAGACCGCGGAGGCGATGCTGACGGGCATCAGGTATGACATGGCCATCGCAGTCCTTGGGGTACTGCTGGTGGGGATCGCTCTGGCGCCGCTACTGACCCGCCGGCTCGACTCCAGGCTTCAAGGCATACAGACGGAAGAGACGCTACTCACCGCGCTCACCGAGTCGTTGAACGAAGGCGTCGTGGCGGTCGATGCGCGTCAGCGCATCGTACATATCAACAACACGGCGAGGCAGTTGTTGCACATCGAGGACGTGGCGCCCTTCCCGGCGACGGTGCTCCCCAGCGACGGAACGCTTCGTGACGCGCTGACCTCTGCACTGGCCGGAACCGATGGTGTGTCCGGAGAGGTACGGGTGGATGAGCGCAGCATTTCACTGACTGCGCGACCGCTTCCCGACGGCGGCGCGGTGCTCGCGCTCTACGACCTTACACCCGTGCGACGACTCGAAACCGTTCGCCGGGATTTCGTGGCGAATGTATCCCACGAGCTGCGCACGCCCCTGACCGTCATCAGTGGTTTCCTGGAGACACTGCAGGACGAGGAAGTGCCGGCCGAGTTGCGCAGTCAGTTTCTGCGTCTGATGGACGCCAACGTCCAGCGGATGCAGCGCATTGTGGATGACCTGCTCGATCTCTCCCGAATCGAATCAGGGGGATGGTTGCCCAACCCCGTCGATCTCGACGTGGCCTCGCTGGCCGGAGAGATCCTCGCCCCGCTGCGGCTCGCCGCCGAGAAGAAGGGGGTGACGTTACATACCGAGATCAACCCGGGCGCCGAATGGATCTATGCCGACCCCACGGCCGCCCGGCAGATTCTGAGCAACCTCACAGAGAACGCGCTGCGGCACACGCCCTCCGGTAGTGTGACCCTCGTGACAGCGCCCGACGTCGATGGCATTTGGATCGGTGTGCGCGATAGCGGCGTGGGCATCGGCGCCGAGCACCTGCCGCGCATCTTTGAACGCTTCTATCGCGCGGATCCAGCGCGGTCACGCGAGGCGGGCGGTACCGGGCTCGGGCTGTCCATCGTGCGGCATCTCGCGGAGGCGCATGGCGGTCGCGTACGGGCCGAGAGCACGCCTCATGAGGGCACGCTCATTCAAGTGTGGCTACCCAAGGCCGACGTTCACAGCTGACGTCCGGGGCTGGCGCAGACCGCCTCCCCTACTCTGCCTGACGTCGCGGCCGTCGCCCCGCAAACGCCTCCGAGACCAGTCGCGGCAACATCACGCCAGCAGGGCCTTCGATCGGCAGAATCGACGGGCCCTTGCGCTGTCCTTCCATCGACGGATTGACCACGATCACCGTGGCACCGTGGGTAGCCGCAATCCACGGCAAGGACGCTGCCGGCTCGACGATATTGGAGGTGCCGACGGAGAGGAATACGTCGCAGGCCACCGCCGCATCGCGCGCCGCGCCGAACGGCTCCATGGGTATCGTCTCACCAAACCAGACCACATCGGGGCGCATCAGCGCACCACAGGTCGGGCACGAGGGAACCTCCGCAGTCACTTCCGCCGGAACCGGCACACTACCCGGACAGCCGCCACTGCAGCGGATGTGCATCAGGGAACCGTGGAGACGGATGGGGTCCCGAACTCCAGAACGCTCATGCAGGTCGTCCACGTTCTGGGTCACAATGGTACAATGCGCCACCCTGAGCGCGAGATTGAGCAGCGCCGCATGCCCCGGATTGGGTTGGGCGGCACGCACTACGGCCCGTCGCATGGCATACCACTGCCAGACACGCGCCGGATGTGCTGCGAACGCCTGTGCCGTAGCCAGCTCCTGTGGCGAGAACTTTGCCCAGAGGCCGGTCTGCGCCTCGCGAAACGTTGGAATGCCGCTCTCGGCGGAAATGCCGGCCCCCGTCAGGACACACACGTGTTCCGCTGCCCTGAGTGCCTTGGCCGCCACAGCGAGCGCCTCGGCACGGGTCTGGGGATCGGTGGGAGGCGGAGAAGCCACACGCCGGCGATGCAGGGAAGGATCGGAGGGCACCATACGGACGCGACTATACAACACCGGCCGGGTGTACACCAGAGACCCCCTCGGGATCGGGCCTTGCCGCATGAAGGCGAATCGAGGCGGAGCGCGTAGCCAAGACGCACATCCCTGAGGTGGGGCCCACTGGGAACGACTGTGACCCGTTCGTTGCACAGCCGTGGGGTGTTCGAAACATCGGGCATGGAGGTTCATGGCATCCCGGGACGCTCGAGTGAGTGCACCGCGGAGCATGTCTTCCCCGACTCTACGCACCCTCATGCGGATCACGGCCCGCACACAACATCGCCTAGCGAGTCTGCTGACGCTGACGAGCGCCGCGGTGCTCGTATCCAGTGTCCTTCCCACAAGCGCCATCGCCCAGCATCCTGTGGCCCCTACCGGCCGGATCACGGGGCGCATTCTCGATGCCGGCACCGGCGAGCGCGTCACCGCCGCACACGTCCAGGTGGTCGGTACCCATCTCGGAATCCAGTCGGATGGCGATGGTCGGTTCACCATCATCCGGGTGCCCGCGGGGACCGTCACGCTACAGGTGCGCCGCATCGGCTTCAGCCCCAGGACCATTACCGGCATCCTCGTTCTGGCCAATGGCACCACCGAGCAGAACGTTTCCCTCTCCAGCGCGGATGTCCAGCTGATCGCCGTGCGCGTGACCGCCACGAAGGAACAGGGCGGTGTCACCGATGCCCTCAATCAGCAGCAGGACGCCAGCAGCATGGTGAATGCGATCACCGCCGAACAGATCGCACGCAGTCCTGACAATGATGCCGCGCAGGCCGCGCAGCGCGTCAGCGGCGTAACGGTGCAGGACGGCAAGTATCTGCAGGTACGCGGACTGGGCGAACGCTACACCACCGCCTCGCTCAATGGAGCGCGCATCCCCAGTCCGGAGCCCGAACGCAAGGTCGTCCCGCTTGACCTCTTTCCCGCCGGCCTACTCCAGGACATCACCACCAACAAGACGTTCACGCCGGATCAGCCGGGTGATTTCGCAGGAGCGCACGTGAATCTCCGTACACGGGAGTTCCCCGCGCATCGCCAGATCACCTATTCCCTGTCCATGGGCGGCAATGATCGCGTACTCGGCCGGATGCTGCCGTTTGCAGCGGGTAGCGGCGGCGAGCTATGGGGCATGGCGTCGAGGGCACGTCGTATTCCCGACGCCATCGCGAACGCGAACTTTCAGTCCAATATCCCGCAGACCCAGTACAACCAGATGGCGAGGCAGCAGCGCAATGTCTGGAACGCCACGCCCCGCTCGGGAGGCCTGAACGGTTCGTTCGGCGCCTCAATGGGTGGAAACACCATCCTCGGACGTCGTATCGGTCACGTGTTGAGTGCCAACTACGGGTACGCCGAGGAGGTACGTGCCAGGGAGCACTTCGCGGTAGGCCATCAGGGTCCGGACAACACGGTAGCTCCGCTCACGCAGGGATGGGGTGAGACGGGCCGTTCGAGCATCCAGTGGGGTGGCCTCATGCACCTCTCCACCGTCCTGGCGCACCAGCATCGCCTGTCGCTCAACGCGACCGTCACGCGAAGCGCTGACAACGAAGCGCGCACCGACAAGGGTTTCGACGAAAATCTCGCCGACAGTATCGCTCGGACGACACTGCGCTACGTGGAGCGGGGCGTGGCAACGCTCCACCTGCAGGGCGACCACCAGCTCGGCGAGCGGAATAGAACGGCCTGGTCGACCACGTGGGGACACTCTGCGCGCAGCGAACCCGACCGGTCCGACATCGTCACGTCGCGGGATGGCAGTGGCCGGTATGCGTTGCTGGCTTCCCTCGACGGCGCGCGCCGCCTGTACTTCGATCTGCGCGAGCAGAACACGACGGCCCAGGTCGATCACACGATGGACCTCGGGGCCAGCACACAGCGGAAGCAACTCCGGTTCGGCGTCTACGCACGCGCCACCGATCGCTCGACGGCAGCACCGATCTATGCCTTCATCTCCCGCGCCGGCGAGGATATCCGTGCGCAGGATCCGTCGGTGGTCTTCGGGCCCTCACAGACATGCGAGACCTGCGCGGTGGTCAACGTCCAGCCCATCGGGCAAGCCGGTTCGTATACCGCAGCCGATCGAACCATCGCCGGCTACCTGATGACCGAATGGGACCTCAGCAGTCAGGTACGCCTCGTGGCTGGCGCGCGCATGGAGCAGGCCCACATCCATGTCGCGTCGAGCACCCAGGGAGGCTTCACGGCGGACGCCACTCTGCGGAATACGGATCTGCTCCCCTCCCTGCTCGTGAACACCCGGCTCGCGGAGCACCAGAACCTTCGCTTCGGCCTCACGCGGACTCTGGCCAGGCCGGAGTACCGCGAGCTGGCGCCGGTCACCTTTCGCGACGTCCTGGGTGGGGTCTCCGTTACCGGCAACAACGCGCTGGTACGCTCGCTGATCGACAACATCGACCTGCGATGGGAGGTATTCCCAAATGCAGGTGATGTGTTCAGCATCGGCGTGTTCGCCAAGCACTTCGATCGCCCGATCGAACGTCTGGAGTCTGCGACTTCCGGAGCGTCCCAAGCGCGATTCCAGAATGCGCGAGGGGCGATGAATGTGGGGGTCGAGCTTGAGGCCCGCAGTTCGCTGGTCCGCCTCGGCCCATGGGCAGCGCCCTTCACGGCGTTCGGCAACGTCACGCTGATGCATTCATCGGTACATCTCGACACGCTGCAGGGATTGACGGTCACCGATCGAACCAGGCGCCTCGTCGGGCAGGCGCCGTACGTCGTGAACGCCGGCCTCACCTACCTGAGCTCAAGCAGCCGCACCAATGCCAGCCTGCTCTACAACGTGGTCGGGCCGCGCCTCCATGCCGCCGGCGTCATGCCACTGCCGAACATCATCGAAACACCGCGACACGCGGTTGACGTGTCGCTGCGCTTTCCGGTGTGGGGCGGTCTCTCGGGCAGAGTCGATGCCCGCAATCTGCTGGACGCTCGCCATCGGCTCATGCAGGGCACGCTTGAACGCGAAGGATACAACGCGGGTCGCAGTTTCTCGATGGGCCTTTCCTGGCAGCAGTGATTTCACCAACACCTCTCGATAGATAGATGATTACCCTCGCATTCCTGCGCCGCATGACGCCGGCCGCGCTGACGATGGCGGCCCTGCTGGCCTGCGGCAACGACGACAGCCTGGTATCCCCGGAGACGGGATCGCTTACCGTCACGGTGAGTGGGCTCCCCACCGGTGTGAACGGCACGGTGAGCATTGCCGGCCCGAACGGGTTTGCCGAAACCGTCACAGCCACCACGACAAGAGGCGTTGCGGCCGGCATCTACACCCTGACTGCGGCGCCCGTGACCATCGGCAACCTGCAATACATCGGAACTGTTTCCGGTAGCCCGGTGAGCGTCACTGCCGGCAGCACATCGACCGTTTCGGTGGTCTACGGAGCGGCTTCCCAGCCCACGGCGATCCTGAGCGGATCGATCTCCGCCAACCGTACGCTCAGCGCCGACACGCTCTATGTGATCCGCGGCTTTGTGTACGTGAACAGCGGGGCCACGCTCACCATCACAGCGGGCACGAAGCTCGTCGGTGACACCACGGCACTGGGCTCCACGCTCTTCATCCTTCGCGGCGCTCGAATCATGGCCAGCGGCACCGCCGCGGCCCCGATCGTGTTCACCTCCCAACGGGCTCCGGGCCATCGTGCCCCGGGGGACTGGGGTGGCCTGGTCGTGGTGGGCAATGCACGCAGCAACCGGACTGGCAACATCATCGTGGAAGGTTCCGACGGGTCGGTCATCGGCGCAAACCCATCCGGTGTGATCTACACCGGTGGCAACAATGACCTCGACAACAGCGGCGTGCTGCGATATGTGCGCGTGGAGTTCGGTGGCTACGCCACGCTCCCGGATGCGGAAGTCAACTCGTTCACGTTTGCGGCGGTTGGTAGCGGAACGACTCTCGAGTACCTGCAGTCGATGGCAGGCCTCGACGATGCATTCGAGTGGTTCGGAGGGACGGTCGATGGTCGCTACCTCGTCTCGTATGAGTCGGGAGACGATCACTTCGATGCTTCGGAGGGCTATCGAGGGCGCAACCAGTTCCTGATCGGCTATCAGTCCACCTATCTGACGCCGCGCGCGGGCGCTGGCGCCGTTTCTGCAGACCCCCAGGGCATCGAGGTGGACGGCTGCAACGGAGGCGGCTGCGTAGCTCCCGCCGGCGGCAACGGACAAAGCGCAGGCGCCGAGAATGGCCTGTGGACCATGAGCATGTTCGCCAATTTCACCCTTGTCGGCGTGGGTGCCGCGCAACCGACGCCCGCGCAGGGTGGGACCGGTCTGGTGCTCCGACGAGGCACGGGCGGCACCTTCTTCAACGGAGTCATCGCGCGCTGGCCACGCCAAGCGATTTCCCTGCGCGACTCCACGACCCAGAACCGCCTGCTGGTCGACTCGCTCATGTTCAGGAATAATTTTCTGGCTGAGATCGGCTTGCAGAACGGCGGCGTGCTCTTTGATCCGGTTGGACAGCACTTCGGTCAGGAGATCGCTTTCACATCGCGGGGGCAAACGAACGCCGTCGCGCCAGCAGGGACCACCGCAGCCAGCCTGTTCGTCGCACTACCCACCGCGTCGGCCTCAACCACGGCAGCCCATTTCAACTGGACACCGGTGCCCGCCGCGCCCATCACGAAGGGAGGCCTCGGCGACCTTGTCAACGCTCCCCGGATTGCCGCCCGCGCCGGAACCTTCCTGATCCCAACGACCTATCGCGGGGCAGCAAGCCCCGACGGACCGGCGTGGTGGGCCAACTGGACCAATTACGCGCGCGACTGATGGCGCATACTGGACCTGCCTGGAAGACCATTGGGCCTGTTCGCATCGGGGAAAACGCTCCAGGACGCACCAGTCGTCGAGCAGCGCGGCATGCGATCCTGCTTCCCGCTGTGTTAACACTGGCGGCGTGCGGTCAGCCAGATCGCCCCGTGGAAGGGCAAGAGCCCGGCCAGGCGTTCCTCCACAGGACGCCACGTGCGACAACGCATGGCACGAAAGACACCACAGCGGATGTCGCGGCACCGGCCACCATCGCCCAAGCGTTACACATCCGGAGCGTGGTCGCGGCCGGCGGAGTGGTGGATTCCCTGCTGCCAGCGATCGAGCAGCTACGGCGTTTTCGTCAGCACCTCCCGACGCTCGACACCCTGCAACACGCCAGCCCGTCACTCGAAGCCCTCGTCGCGAGGCTATCGCGCGCGCTGGGAGCCTCCGACACCAGCGCACTGGGGGACATGGTCCTCAACCGCCGGGAGTTCGCCTACCTGTACTATCCCGCATCCCCGTTGAGCCGACCACCGTACTCCGCGCCCCCCGAGCTGCTGTGGGAGCAGATACGTGCGTCCTCCGGCAAGGGCGCCGGGCGACTCATGCAGCGCTTCGGCGGTCAAACCGTTGGTGTCGAGGGGCTGCGTTGCGCCTCGCCGCCGGATACCATGGGGGGCAGTCTGCTGCACTCCCGTTGCACCGTGCGGTTCACGACGCCCGGTACAACGGCTTTCGAAGGGAGGCTGTTCGGCAGCGTGATCGAGCTGGAAGGACGATTCAAGTTCATCGGGCTCTCCAGTCACTGAAGCGCCTCGACCACAGCTCCACAGGCTCGCACTCCCCTCGAAGGAGGGTTCACCAGGAATTGCGGCGTGCCAGTAGATTCTCCGTGGGTACCTGCGTCCCGCGGCGAACACGCTGCGGGCGCTCCGCGATCACGCGGGATTCGTACTCCTCGCTCCTCTCCGTCAGACCGCGACTCTGTCATGACCGGCGCACCGCTCCATACAGGTGATATCCGCATCGCCGCCATCGACATCGGTTCGAACTCGGTGCGACAGATCATCGCCGACGTCTCGCCCATCGGGCAGATCCGCGTGCTCGATGAGATGAAGGCCATGCCGCGCCTGGGTGTTGGCATAGACGCCACCCGGCAGCTTTCACCGCAGGCCATGGATGCCGCCGTCGCCGCGGTGCAACGCATGGCGACGCTCGCTACGCAACTTGGAGCTGCTCGCGTCGAGATCGTCGCCACAAGTGCCGTGCGCGATGCGGACAACGCCGCCGACTTCACCACGCGGGTAACGGCTGCCACGGGGCATCCCGTCCGCATCCTGAGTGGAGAGGAGGAGGCACTGCTCTGCTTCCGCAGCGCCCTGGCCCACTTCGAGCTGAGCGTTGGCCGGTCGGCCATCATGGACATCGGCGGTGGATCACTCGAAGTGGTGCTGGCCAAGGACGGTCTCATCGAGCGGGTCGCCTCACTGCCCTTCGGCGCCGTGCGTCTGACCGAGCGCTTCCTCACCCCGACGATTCGCCCACGTCGAGTTCGCGCGCTCCGGGAGTATGTGCGGGAGGGGATCAGGGAAGCGCTTCCCGTGAAGGACTGGCGCGGAGCACAGGTCATCGGCTCCGGCGGCACCTTCACGAACCTCGCCGGCATGGTCCTCGCCAGACAGCGCGTGTCGGTGCGCTCACCTCACGGCACGCGAGTGACACGGGTGGACCTGGAGCACATCCTCGAATGGCTGCAGCGCCTGACGAGTGAGGAGCGCCAGCGCGTGGCAGGACTCAACCCCGCTCGGGGGGACATCATCGTGGCCGGTCTCGCGGTCGCGGCCGAAGTGCTCGCCCGGTTCGATCCTCGGGACATGCTGGCGTCGGGCTACGGGATTCGTGAGGGCCTGCTCCTTGAGGCGGCCCAGATCACCCCGGTGGTCGCGGACCCCGGCATGTCCCGTGAACGATCGGTTCGGGAGTTCGCCGAGCGCTGTCATTATGAAGAACCGCACGCGCGCCAGGTGCGACGACTCGCCCTGCTGCTCTTCGACGCACTTGCAGCGTCACTCCGGCTGACCGATGACGACCGACATCTGCTCGCCGATGCGGCGCTCCTGCACGATGTCGGGTACCACATCAACTACGAGAAACACCACAAGCATTCATTCCACCTCATCTCCCATGCTGAGCTGCTGGGAATGACACCGGCGGAACAGATCGCCATCGCCCTCATCGCCCGCTATCATCGCGGCTCGCCCCCTCGGCTCAAGCACCGTGGCTTCAGTCAGCTCGATCGCGCCCTCCGAGAGCGAGTCGTCAAATTGTCCGCTCTGCTCCGATTCGCGGACGGCCTCGATCGGGGGCACGTGGGCGCCGTGGCCGGATTTTCGCTGCGATGGACCGCTGACGCCCTACGCGTGATAGTCCAGGAAGCTGACGGTACCACCAGTGCACGCCTCGAATGCTGGGGGGCCAGTCGCAAACGTCAGCTCCTCGAGGAGGTGCTGGGGCGCCGAGTGGTTGTCAGTACATCGGACGGCGTGGTCATCGATGCCAGCGACGACGGAGACGACGATTAGCGTGCTTTAGACCGATTTCGGAGCGCGGTTGCGGACGGTGCGCCCTGGGCGGGTCGTTCCCCATGGATGCCGGCTGAGGAGGACCTGCGTAGCGCGTTCGACCCGGGAGCCCGGCATACGACGGCGGTATGTACCGTCGGCCCCCAGTTCCCAAGCCTGGCGGTTGTCCGCGAGACAGATCTCCAACACCCGCTGGAGCCCGCGATGCAGAGCCGTATCCAGAATCGGAGTCATCGCCTCAACGCGGCGATCGAAATTGCGCGGCATCCAATCGGCAGAACTGATGTAGTATTCCGAAACCCCGCCGTTTGCGAAGTACATGATGCGCGAGTGTTCAAGAAAGCGGCCAATGATGCTGATGACGCGAATGCGTTCGCTGACATCAGGGAGCCCGGGGATGAGGCAGCAGATTCCCCGCACGATCAGGTCAATTTCGACCCCTGCCCGTGACGCACGGTACAGGGCCGCGATAATCTCAGGGTCGACGAGGGCGTTCATCTTGGCGATGATGCGCCCCCCGCGGCCCGCACGCGCGTGCTCTGCCTCGCGCTCGATCAGCTCCAGCGTACGGGACCGCAAGGTCCCTGGAGCAATGGCGAGCTGGCGATATCGCTTCACACGGGACACCCCCGTCAGGGAGTTGAAGAGATCGGAGAGGTCGGCACCGATGAGCGGATCGCAGGTGAAAAGACCCATGTCGGTATAGAGGCGCGCGGTCTTCGAGTTGTAGTTGCCCGTACCCAGATGCACGTACCGCCGAATGCCATCAGCATCGCGGCGCACCACCAGGATCGTCTTCGCGTGCGTCTTGAGCCCGGGCAAGCCATAGGCAACGTGGATACCATAGTTCTCCATCGTGCGCGCGAAGCTGATGTTGTTCGCCTCGTCGAAGCGTGCCTGAAGTTCGATCAGGACGGCAACTTGCTTGCCGGCTTCCGCCGCTTCCGTAAGCGCACGCTCGATCGCGGTGTCCCCCGACGTCCGGTACAGGGTCACCTTGATGGCCAGCACCTGCGGGTCCGTCGCGGCGGCTTCGAGAAACGCCTCCACGGACGCACTGAACGACTCATACGGGTGGTGCACCAGCACGTCCCGCTCGCGAATGACATCGAAAATGTTGCGACCTTCGCGAAAGAGCGGAGGCACCACGGGAGTATGTGGCATGTCGCGCAATGCCGGAATATCCAGGGACGCCAACTGCATCAGGTCACCGAGTTCCAGCAGTTCGTCCTGATCGTGCACATCGCGTGGGCCGACCGGGGCCACATACTGCGCCTCGGTCTCGCTCAACTCCTCCATGAGCAGTTGCCGAATACGCACGGGCATATTCCGCTGCACCTCGAGCCGAACCACCTCGCCGAACTTCCGCTGGAACACCTGCTGTTCGATGGTCTCCAGCAAGTCCTCGGGTTGATCCATCTGCCCGAGATCGAGGTCCGAGTAGCGGGTGATGCGAAACGTGTAGCAGCGGCGCACGTCCATCCCCGGGAACAACGTGCCGAGGTTGGCACCAATGACCTCTTCGAGTGCGACAAAGCGATGCGATCTGCCAGTGCTCACCCAGCGTGCGAGCGAATGCGGCACCTTCACTCGCGCGAAATGCTCCGCCCCGGTCTCGGGATCGCGGATATCCACTGCAAGGGACAGCGAGAGATTGGAGATGTAGGGAAACGGATGCCCCGGGTCGACCGCGAGGGGCGTCAACACCGGAAAGACCTGCGACTCGAAGAATGCCGCCACTCCAGTCCGCTCACGGTCATCGAGTGCATCCATTGCGACGATCTCGATGCCATGCTGGGCCAGCGCGGGCAACAGGTCCCGCTGCAACACGCTCCGGCGACGCACCAGCAGCTCATCCACCCGTTCGCGAATGGCCTCCAACTGCTCCAAGGCGGAACGTGCATCGGGGCCATGGGGTGCGAGGCCCATGGTCGCCTTCCGGCGGAGTCCGGCGAGGCGGACCATGTAGAACTCGTCCAGGTTCGTGCTGAAGATCGCGAGGAATTTCAGGCGTTCCAGCAACGGGACGCGTTCATCGAGGGCTTCCTCGAGCACGCGTGCGTTGAACTCGAGCCACGAGAGTTCACGATTCAGATAGGGCGGGACAGGCGGCATCGCTGATTCCATCCGGTGGTACTCCGGAGCGTCAGACGCTCCGAAGTTCCCGACGCTCAGAGCGGGATGAAGGTGGCAAGCAGGCGATAGGCCAAGGCGGCCATTGCTGCACTCGCCGGGATGGTGATGAGCCACGCCCACACGATGCGACCAGCCAGCCCCCACCGGACGGCCGACAACCGATTGGTGGCGCCAACACCGACGATGGCCCCTGTAATGGTATGCGTCGTACTCACCGGAATACCAAACCTGGACGCCGCCAGAATGACCAGCGCACCACCCGTTTCGGCGCAGAAGCCGCCCACCGGACGCAGTTTCGTGATGCGGGTTCCCATCGTGTGCACGATGCGCCACCCCCCAAAGAGCGTACCGAGGGAGATCATGGTGTACGCACTGAGCTCCACCCAGATCGGGATGTGGTCCAGACTGGTGACATACAGATGCGACAGCAGGCCGGTCTCGTTGGCGAACACCGACTGGGACGCCACGAGCAGGCCGACGATGATGCCCATTGTCTTCTGGGCGTCATTGCCACCGTGGGCAAGCGACAGCAGCGCGGAACTGGTCAACTGCATTACGCGAAAGGCCTTGTCCACCCGTGCGCTCGAGGCGCGCTGAAAGATATTGAAGACGGCCACCATGAGCAGGAAGCCCATGAGTGCACCCAGCATCGGCGAGAGCGCGATGGCGGACAGCGTCTCGATCCACTTTGCGCCCCAGAGCAGGGCGACGAAGCCCGCCTTCGCGACGGCAGCGCCCGCATACCCGCCAATGAGCGCGTGGGAGGAGCTCGAGGGAATCCCGAACCACCAGGTGATCAGGTTCCAGGTGATGGCCCCCAGCAGTCCGCCGAGGATGACGTTGGCGTCGACCACGTTCAGGTCGATGAAGCCGGCGGCCACCGATTTGGCGACCGCCGTCCCGACGAAGAACAGGGCAGAGAAGTTGAACACGGCCGCCCAGATCACGGCGGCCAGTGGACTCAGCACTCGCGTGCCGACGATCGTGGCAATCGAGTTGGCGGAATCATGGAACCCGTTGATGAAATCGAACGCCAGCGCGATGGCGACGATGAGCACGACAAAAGTGACCACGGGGCCCGCGCGTCAGCTGTTCTTGAGCGCGATACTCTCGAGAACGTTCGAGACGTCCTCACACTCGTCGATCGCTTCCTCCAGCGCATCGAAGATTTCCTTCCACTTCAACACCTCGATGGCCGACTCTTCCCGATCGAAAAGCGCCACCACGGCATCGGCGTAGAGTCCATCGCCCTCTTCCTCGAGCAGCTTGATGGCCCGGCCATGTTCGAGCATGCGTTGACGCTTGGTGACATCGCCCACAGCACCCAGGATCTCCTTGCTGGCCCGAACGAGCACGTCGGCCATCTGCACACCGCCATCCCGCGGTGTCATGACCCGAAACATCGACACGCGCCGGGACGCTCCGTTGATCAGGTCAATCACGTTGTCGAGACGCTTGGCCAGGAGGTGAATATCCTCCCGATCGAGCGGTGTGACGAAACTGGTGTCGATGCGCTGGTTGATGAGCTGCACAATGGCATCACCATCGGTCTCCACCTTCTTGATCTGCGGTGTGAGCTGCGCCGAGCTGGCGGGATTCTCGAACAACTGGCGCAGCAGTACGGCAGCCTGTCCGATGTGCGCCGCCAACTGGCGAAAGTGATCGAAGAAGGTTTCGTCCTTGGAAAAGAGCTTCACGAAGCGGAGGGCTGAAGTCGGAACAGGAGACGGGGTCAGTGACGAGAGCGACTACCGCGCGCGGGTACACGCGCATCGGTGCGGCGGCTCATCGCCGGTGCTGTAAGGATTGCGCCGCCGATGCCTGAGCGCCATCGGGTTCCATCAACATCGTGTCTTCGTTACAGGACGGAGACGAAACGGCGTCGCTCACGCCCGCATGCAGATTGTGGAGATACGCAGGCCATCGAACGGTTCAGGACCAAACCATCCGGGCATCGCCCAGCGCCTGCCGCCGCCGAACCAGCTCCCGGTTCACGAAAAGCCTGACAAGCAGCACGCCCGCCACGAACGAGCGGCCCAGATCCGACAGCAGCCGGTCTCCTGCGGCAGGGTCGTGCATCAGGTTGCGGGTGCCGTCGGGCGACCACAGGCTGAAATGGATGTGCGCACCGGACCCGGCGCGATCGGCGATGGGCTTGGGCGCGAACGACGCGATGAGCCCGTGCATGGTCTCGGCCACGCCCCGCACCGTGTCCCGGAACTTGATCTGCTGGTCCGCGGCGCCCAGCGCGTCACGGTAGCGGA
>CAZPJX010000047.1:0-21241 GCA_964586985.1 uncultured Gemmatimonas sp.
CTGCCGAGGCGCCCCGCTGTATTCGCTCAGACCTCGAACTCAGACGATCAGCTCAGGCCAGATCGAATCGATCCAGATTCATCACCTTCGTCCAGGCTGCCACGAAGTCCTGTACGAACTTCACCTGTGCATCGGCACTGCCATAGACCTCGGCGAGGGCTCTCAGCTGCGAGTTCGATCCAAATACCAGGTCGACACGCGTGGCAGTCCACTGCACATCACCAGACGCGCGGTCGCGCACTTCATACAGGTTTGGTGAGCCGTCCACCGCCTTCCATGTCGAGCGCATGTCGAGCAGGTTCACGAAGAAGTCGTTCGTGAGCGATTCGGGTCGTGCGGTGAAAACGCCGTGTGGACTCTGATCGGTGTTGGCGTTCAACACACGCAGCCCACCTACCAGCACCGTCATTTCTGGCGCGGACAGTGTGAGTAGCTGCGCGCGGTCGACGAGCAACTCCTCGGGCGAGACACTATACGTCTGCTTCAGATAATTGCGGAACCCGTCGGCCACCGGTTCGAGCACAGAGAAGGACTCCACGTCGGTCTGTTCCGCCGATGCGTCCATACGACCGGGTGTGAAGGGCACGACGATATCCACCCCAGCCTTTCGGGCTGCCTGCCTTACGGCGGCGCAACCACCCAGCACGATGAGATCGGCAAGCGAGACACGGGTCTCTCCGGACTGCGCTGCGTTGAAGGCCTGCTGAATGCCTTCGAGCACTCCCAGCACCCTGGCAAGCTGTGCGGGCTGATTGACGGCCCAGTCCTTCTGCGGCGCCAGCCGAATGCGTGCGCCGTTGGCACCACCACGCTTGTCGGAGCCGCGGAAGGTTGACGCCGAGGCCCACGCCGTGGCGACGAGCTCGGCGATGGACAACCCTGAACCCAGGATCTGAGCTTCGAGTGCGGCGATGTCCTGCGCGTTCACGAGCGTGTGATCGACGGCGGGGATGGGGTCCTGCCAGATCAGTTCTTCGGCTGGAACCTCGGCGCCGAGGTAACGCGAGCGTG
Source organism: uncultured Gemmatimonas sp. (assembly GCA_964586985.1). Lineage (GTDB taxonomy): Bacteria > Gemmatimonadota > Gemmatimonadetes > Gemmatimonadales > Gemmatimonadaceae > Gemmatimonas. The sequence goes on from CAZPJX010000047.1 coordinate 1,012, forward strand.
GCCCCATGTCGCGGTGCGTGAGCTTGAACCAGGCACGAGCAAACGCGTCGGCGAACGCGTCGGGGTTTTCATAGTAGTGGCGCGAAATCTTTTCGTACGCAGGGTCCGTGCGCAGCGCGATATCGCTGGTGAGCATGGCAGGTGCATGACGCTTGTTGGGATCATGGGCGTCCGGGATCGATCCCGCGCCCTGGCCGAACTTCGGCGTCCACTGGATGGCCCCGGCCGGGCTCTTCGTGATTTCCCAGTCGTAGCCGAAGAGATTCCAGAAGAAGTTGCTGGTCCACTTTGTCGGCATCGACGTCCACGTGACTTCGAGACCGCTGCCGATGGTGTGCGGACCACGACCGGTACCATGGCTGTTGGCCCAGCCGAGTCCCTGCTCGGTGATGTCGGCCCCCTCGGGTTCCGCTCCGACATGCGCGACATCGGCAATACCATGCGTCTTGCCGAACGTGTGGCCGCCTGCAATGAGCGCCACGGTCTCGGCGTCATCCATGGCCATGCGTCGGAAGGTTTCGCGGATATCGCGTGCGGAGGCCAGGGGATCGGGATTGCCGTTCGGGCCTTCCGGGTTCACGTAGATGAGACCCATCTGCACGGCGGCCAGGGGATTCTCGAGATCGCGCTCGCCAGCATGACGCTGATCTTCGAGCCACTTGCCTTCGCTGCCCCAGTAGATGTCCTGCTCCGGTTCCCAGATGTCTTCCCGGCCCCCGGCGAACCCGAAGGTCTTGAAACCCATGGACTCGAGCGCCACGTTGCCGGCGAGGATCATGAGGTCAGCCCAGGAGATCTTCCGGCCATACTTCTGCTTGACCGGCCAGAGCAGACGGCGGGCCTTGTCGAGGTTGACGTTATCGGGCCAGCTGTTGAGGGGGGCGAAGCGCTGCGAACCAGTACCAGCGCCACCCCGACCATCGCCGATGCGATACGTGCCCGCGGCGTGCCAGGCCATGCGGATGAACAGTGGACCGTAGTGGCCGAAGTCGGCCGGCCACCAGTCCTGTGAATCGGTCATCAGCGTGGTCAGATCCTGCTTGATGGCATCGAGGTCAAGCGTCTTGAACTCTGCAGCGTAGTTGAACGTCGTTCCCATGGGACTCGAAGCGGGCGCATGCTGGTGGAGCACGCCGAGATCGAGCTGGTTGGGCCACCAATCGCGTGGCGAGCGGCTACGTGAAGCGGGCGTGGGGGTCGCCTGCGCGCCGTGCGCGACCGGGCACTTGGCCCCCGAGTCAACCGAGTGTGTTTCCATGTGCGTACGTCTCCGTGGCGGAGCAGTGAGGAGCGTCGGGCTGCGGGAGGGTGCCGCGCGACATGCGTGCCCTGATCCGGGCAGACTCAATGCCCAGAACGATAGGCATTCGAGTCATAGGCAACAATGGTGATTTGCCTATACGAGATATAGGAATATACTATATTTCGAGATGGATTCCAACCTACTGCGCGCCTTTCTCGAGACGGCGGACGCCGGGAGCCTGAGCCGAGCGGCCCGTCAACTGGGGCTTTCCCAGCCGTCGCTCACCGGTCAGATCCAGCGACTTGAACAGGAGATGGCGACGCCCCTCTTTGCCCGTCATGGTCGAGGGATGGCCCTCACCGAGGGAGGCCGCACGTTGTATCCGAGGGCACGCCGCATTCTCGAAGCCATGCGGGAGACCGAGGATGCAGTTCGACGCCAGGGCCTGGATCTGCGGGGCGTGCTTACGGTGGGCGTCATCCCTACCATCGCACCCTACGTCCTTCCGGATGCGCTGCGGCGTTGGCGCCATGCCAGCGGCCAGGGCAGCGGCATGGGGAGCGGCTCAGGAGTCGAGGCGGGGCGCGTGGAACTTCGCGAGGACTACAGCGCGGTACTGGCCAAGCTGCTCCTCGACGGTCAGCTCGACGTGGTTATCGCAGCGCAGCCCTATCCCTTCGATCACACGGAGATCGAGTCCCTCGGGGTTGATCCGCTGCTGGTGGCGGTGCCGGTGCAGCATCCGGCTGCGCGGGCTGGTCGCATCACCCTGACGCAGCTTCGAGAGGCGCCGGCGGTGACGCTCGACCCGGCACACTGTCTGGGCGAACAGGTGGCGGGGTTCTGTTCGAGCCAGAAGATGCAGCCCTCGGTCGTGTGCCGCAGTGCCCAGCTGGCCACGGTGTTGGAGCTGGTCGGGACCGGTGTGGGGGTGTCGATTGTACCGGCCATTGCGGCCGCTCGACACAACACGCCGCAGTGTGCCTATGTGCCGCTTGCGGATCACCCACTGCAGCGCGAGATCGTGGCAGTGTGGCGTCGAGGTGCGCCGCGGCCCCGCGATGCGCAGGCCTTTGTGGCCTGCGTGCGGGACGTGGTGCGGGGCTGGTAGCGCTTACGTTCCACTGCGGCGCCGACTGCCGTTCGTTTGGGTGCCTGTCGTGGGGCACCGTGTGTCAGTCCCGCCAGTCGGTGAGCTCGGAGGCCGGACGGCGAGTCTTGGGGGCCGGGAGTTCGAGCGGTTCGCCCACAGCGAGCACGGCGACAATGCGCTCTCCATCCGGGACGCCGGCGGCGGTGCGCGCGGCAGGGTCATCCATGATCCCACCGGTACGGATATGCGTGCCGAGCCCGTGGGCGACGGCAGAGAGGCAGAGATTCTGCACGGCCATCAGCGTGGCCGCATAATCCTCCTCGCGAATCTCGGGGTTCTCGGCCAGTGTCATGGAGACGATGACCATGCCCGGCCAGGCCCGGTGTGCGTCACGGGTTTCCTCGCGGATCCGTTGCGCCGCCGCATCGTCGGCGGCCTTTTTGGCCTTGCGATGTCCAAGCGCGAGTCCGTAGGCGGCGCGGGCATTTGGGCCGAGCACATGAAAGCGCCACGGCTGCGTGATGCGGTGGTTGGGTGCCAGATTCGCGTCGTGCAGGAGCGGTTCGATGTCCGCACGCGTCATGGTGCGCGTGGTGAAGCTCCGAATGGAGCGGCGGGCGGCAATTGCGTCGGAAACGTTCACGGGAGCATCCTGGAGAGAGCCAGCACATCGGGAGGTGCGGAATCGGTGATGGTGCAAAGCTACTCGGAGTGGGCCTGGAAGATCCAAGTGAGGTGTGCATGAGTGCCGCATGCCCGGAGTACGCGTTCGAGATCGAGTGGCGGTCTGCGGACGCTACGGTGCCTGGTGCGGACTGGCAGACAGAGCTGGACGCGGTGCTCGAAGCCCGCGGCCTTGCCGTTTCCTACATTCACCCGAACGGGCGTCGATTTCTCGTGGTACGCGACGGCGGGCAGGCCAGTGAAGGAGATCGCGATGCACTGCGCGCCTGGGGAGAGCGACAACGTAGTCCCGGCACGGTGATCATTGGTCCCTTGATCGATCTGCACGAGTTCGAGTGATCTCTCCTCTGATATCTCCTCTTGCGGGGGCAGATGGGTCATCGGGGCGCTGCGGCTGTCGCGCTGCCCTGCGATGTAGCAATTTCACGGCATGACTGGACTCTCCCTTATCCTTCGCGTGGCGACCACCTGGGTCGCTGCCATTGTGGTGGCCGCGCCGGTCGCGGCACAACCCATCGACTCCACCTGGATCAAGGCCAACTATCGCAAGGTCGAGGCGCGCATTCCGATGCGCGACGGCGTGAAGCTTTTCACGTCCATCTATATCCCCCGGGATACCGTTGGCAAGCAGTATCCGATGCTGATGACGCGCACCCCGTACAGTGCGCAGCCGTACGGTGATGGCATTCGTGCCACGCTCGGCCCGAGCAGCAATCCGCGATTCGCGCGTGAGGGCTTCGTGTTCATCGTGCAGGACGTGCGCGGGCGTTACCTCTCGGAAGGCAACTTCACCAGCATGACGCCACATCTCCCGAACAAGAAACCGGGTGATGTGGACGAGAGTACCGATACCTTCGACACCATCACGTGGCTCTTGCAGAACGTGACGCCGAACAATGGACGCATTGGGATCTACGGCGGATCCTGGCCGGGCTTCTACGCCACGGCGAGTTGCATCGACGCGCATCCGGCATTGGTGGCGTGTTCGCCACAGGCACCCATGACCGATCTCTGGCTGGGTGATGACAACTTCCACAATGGCGCGTTCCTGCTGGCGCACAACTTTACGTTCTTTTACCGGTTTGGGCGTCCCGACGGCAGTCCGCCGGGTGTGGAACGAGGGGCGCGGCTCAACATTGGGCCTGACGCATACAAGTACTACCTGGGCCTCGGTCCGATCGGCCCTGCGGCGCGGAAGATCATGCCACGGGATTCGGCGCCGGTGTGGCATGAATTCATCCCGCATGTCACCTATGACACGTACAATCAGGAACGCGACATCAGCCGCTTCGTGAAGAACATGAAGCCGGCCATGCTGATTGTCGGTGGATTCTTCGACACGGAGGACATTCAGGGTCCCTGGCGGACGTGGCGGGCCGTGGAACGGTTGTCACCGCAGAACACGGCAAAGATCATCGTAGGGCCGTGGTCGCACGGTGGTTGGGGTCGCGGTGATGCAAACAGTCTGGGGATACAGCGCTTCGGCACGGCGTCGCTGGGTGTCTACTTCCGTGATTCCGTGGAGTTTCCGTTCTTCCTGCATCATCTCAAGAACGGCCCCGACCCCAAGCTGGCTGAAGCGACGATCTTCGAGACTGGAACGAACGTCTGGCGCCACTATGCGCAGTTCCCACCGGCCGGTGCCGTGCCGCGCTCCCTGTACTTCCATCCCGGCGGGAAGCTGTCGTTCTCACCGCCTGCGGCTCTCGCCGGTGCCGCCGCGTACGACAGCTATTTGAGTGACCCCATGAAGCCTGTGCCGACGACGGATCGCATCGAAGGACAGGGCATGCCACGGGACTACATTGTGGCCGACCAGCGATATGCCTCGCGTCGACCGGATGTCCTGACCTACGTGAGTGATGTCCTGACCGAAGACATCACCATCATGGGGCCTGTTGCCCCGCGGTTGCATGTGGCAACCAGCGGCACCGACGCCGATTTCATGGTCAAGCTCATCGACGTGCTCCCGGAGGACGCGAAGAATCTCGCGGATGACGAACCAGGATTCGTTCGCGCAGGGGCGCAGCTGCTCATTCGAGGTGAACCCTTCCGCGCGCGCTACCGCCGGAGCTGGACGAAGCCCATTCCGTTCACTGCGAATGTTCCGGACTCTCTCGGTTTCGAGATGCCCGATGTGAATCACACATTCCTGAAGGGGCACCGCATCATGGTGCAGGTGCAGAGTACCTGGTTCCCATTCATCGATCGGAATCCGCAGACCTTCGTGCCCAACATCTTCGAGGCCAAGCCTTCCGACTATCGGACCGCCACCATGCGCGTGTATCGGGTGCCGGGCCGTGCGTCGCGCATCGATGTGAAAACGGCGCGGTGACAGGCTGGTACGGGGATCCGACCGGCGGTCGGATCCCCGTGACGATGCCGCTACTTGGGAAAGATTACAGGAAGCACGACGTCCGTCGTGAAGACGCAGCGGTCGTTGTGCCCGCATTCGGACACGATGATGGCGTGGTGTTTGGCTCCCAGGGTCTCATTGACGTACTTGAAGAATGCTTCTCCGCGCGCGCGCCGAGTCGGTCCCTGCGCCATGGCATTGGGTGATCCATCGAACCCGCCAAGCGGCAGGACATCCACCTGCCCCAGCAGGTAGGTGACCGGCCGCTTCACCAGTTGGCGGACCAGTTGTGCCGTATCCATTCCAGCGGCGTATCCGGTGATCTGTTCAAGGCCAGCGGGCCAGCGGTTGTAGTTGGGTGCTTTTGCGACATCGGCCGGGCCGTATTCGTACTTGCTGTGGACCTTTTCACCATCCCGTCCGAGGGCGGCTTTGTCGGCATCGACCGGATTGGCATCGCCCGTGGGCAACGGGCGCACGGTGGAAGGCCAGGCGTAACTGGACGGGTTCGCCACCACGTACGACAACGCCACGCCCTGGGTGTCGTGCACCTTGTTGACCATGCCGTACCGGGTGGCAACCTGACCGCCCGCAGAGTGTCCGGCAATTACGATGTGCGTGAGTTTGGGGAAATTCTTCTTGTTGGACAGCGCGCGGACCAGTTCGTCGAGAAAGTCAAAGGACGAGATGGTGGGGTAGTTCGGTGACATGCCTCCAGCGCGCCAGGATGTGCCGCCTTCAGGCCACATGACCTCGTTGGCCGCGGGCTTGTCCTGACCGGCAATGAAGTGCGGCGCGATGATCAGGGTGTTGTCGAGCGCGCCCGCCAGAAAGCCGGCCGCATTCGCCGTTTCGAAGTAGTGATCCGCATTGCGCCCGGCGCCATGGACCATGATGAGCGCACGGGTCAGGTTGGCGTTGGGCGTATCGAGGGCGTAGGTGGCATACACCATGGAGCGAGCCGGTCCCTTGCCAAAGGTGACCCAGCGTTCGCAGGCCGCGACGGCCTTGGTGCAGGGTCCGGCGACCACGGCGCCTGCTGTGCTGTGAGACGGAGCGTCGGGTCCCGTACCCGAGGCAGCAGCGGGTTTCGGGATCGTCGTGGAAATGGTAAACGACGCGAGCAGGCCGGTGAGGCCGGTGACAACGCTGAAGCGCATGGTCGGTAATGTGGTGGGGACCCGATCATACCAGCATACCCGAAGGAACCTGCCGTTGCTACCAACCGTGGCTAGGTTGCAGTATGCTCACACTGGCCGATGCGGCGACGCGTGCTGCGCTGACAGCGCGGATCCAGGCGCTTGCGCCCAACGCTGCTGCACGCTGGGGGCGCATGCAGGCGCCAGAGATGTTGGCGCATTGTCGTGACTCCATGCGCATGGCGTATGGCGAGCTGTACTGTGCGCCCAAACGCGTGTCGTTGGCGCGGCTCGGGGTCAGCAAGTGGTTGGTCCTGCGGGTGCTTCCGTTTCCCAAGGGTGCTCCAACCGCACCGGAGCTCGTGGCGCGAAGACCGGACCCCTGGGACGTTGAACGTGACGCCCTCGTCGGGCTCATTGCACGCTTCGACCTCGAACGTGCTCGCGGTACCTGGCCGGCGCACCCACTCTTTGGAAACCTGACCTACGAACAATGGGGGCAGTTGGGATGGAAGCATCTGGATCATCACCTGCGACAGTTCGGCGTTTGAGGGCCCTGTCATGAGCACAACACCCGCATCCGCGTTGGAATGGTGGCAGCGCGGTCCAGTTGACGGCGTTCCCCACTGCCTGCAACCCGTTGCCCATATGCTGCTGCAGCTTCGCGAGGATGTGCCAAACATCACGCGCGATCTCCCGGTGGCGTACTGGAATGCTCGGCCCGCCGACGTTGCGAGCATCGGCTTTCATGTGCGGCACATGGCTGGCGTCCTGGATCGCCTCTTCACTTATGCGCGTGGCGAAGGTCTGAGCGACGAGCAGCGTATCACGTCGCGTGGGGAAGGCGATCCAGTGGCCGACGATGAGCGGGCTGTTCTGCTCGCTCAACTCGAGGCACGCATCGACATCTGCCTCGGCGCGCTGCGAGCCATCGACGCCTCCACGCTCTCCGAGGTCCGGACCATCGGACGCGCGAAACTGCCGAGCACGGTGCTGGGGTGTCTGGTACACGGCGCCGAGCACGGCATGCGCCATCTGGGGCAGCTCATCGTCACAGCGCGCGTGGTTCGGCGTGATGCCGAACGAGGTGACGCGGCGGCTTCGGTGTGACTCGAGACGTCGCCGCGGTATAGGTCGTGAAGCCCCTGCACCCACAATCCTCTGCGTCATTGCGGCCCGATGACGGTGCTGCCGCGCCGCCATTCGACTGGTCGGGACGGCCCGGCGAGATCTGGCGCGACAATCAGGAGATGCTGGATCGCATGCTCGCCCCGTGCGGCGCGGCGGCTCTGCGCGCTGCGGCGCCCGCCGTCGGTGAACGCGTCCTCGATGTGGGGTGCGGTGCCGGGGCTTCGAGTCTCGCCCTCGCGGCACAGGTGGGATCGAGTGGCCAGGTGCTCGGCCTCGATATCTCGGAGCCATTGCTCTCGCGAGCGCGGGAGCGCACACCTCCAGGTGTGCCCATCACCTATCGCCTGGGCGATGCCGCCGCCGAACCACTGCCGCGGGGGGCGTTCGATCTGCTGTTCTCCCGCTTCGGGGTGATGTTCTTCCCCGATCCTTTAGGGGCGTTCCGCCATTTGCGCACTGCGCTCGCACCGACTGGTCGGTTGGCCTTTGTGTGCTGGCGCCGTTTCGACGAGAACGACTGGGTCCGTTTGCTCATGTCGGCGGTGGCAGAGATCCTGCCATCCCTGACGGTCCCTGCTCCGGAGACACCGGGACCGTTTGCATTTGGTGATCCGGCTCGCGTGCGCCAGATCCTGGCAGTGGCAGGATTCCGCGACGTGCGACTGGAGCCGTATGACTGCGCCCTGGTGTACGGCGAGGCGTCTACGGCGGAGGACGCCGTGGACGCTGCCCTCGAGTTGTCGCTTCGGGTGGGGCCGCTCAGTCGTGCGCTGGCGGAGCAGCCGCCGGAACTTCGCGAGCGCGCGGCGCGGGCGGTGCGCGAGGCGCTCACGCAGCGCGTGGCTGGCCACGTCGTCACCCTGGGTGGCGCGTGCTGGATCGTCACCGCACGCGCGTAGGTGGCTGGTCGATCGCTGGTCGATCGCTGGTCGGTCGCTGGTCGGTCGCTGACCGTATGCTGGTCGAATGCTGGCCTTGGGGTCCTCAGCGGGCGTTGAGGGTGATGTCCATCGCGACGACCTTGAGTCCCCCACCGCCGGCCTGAACGCCACGCTTCTCGATCATGCCGCTCCCCTGGGCGCTGCTGGCGGATAGTCGGATGCAGCCCGTGAATTCCACGCCGAAGGGCACGCTGTACCGGCCGTTCCCGTTGCTCAGCACCTGAACGCGCTGCCGCCGCTCTCCGGTGGCACAGTCGCCGATGTAGAGCTCACCGGTGATGGTTGCCCCGACTGCGGGTCCGCCGGTGATCGTGGTGGCGATGCCTTCGACACGAAATTCCGCATCGGGTCCAGTCGTATCACCGCACCCGATCAGCAGGATACCCATGGCCACACGAACGGCCAGGTTCAGCGCAGGTCCGATCTGCTGGCTTTGCGACATGCGCTGTCTCGGCTTGTCCTTCGGTTCCGCTTCCATCGTTCCTCCCAGGAATTCTCTGTACCCCGATGAATCCTAGTGCCGTGGGAAGGCCGACGGGCATCGGTGGTGCGATGGATCCGGCGCCAGGGTCTCCGCTCATGAGACGGCGCGGCTCGTGTCGACGTGCCTGAGTGAGTAGACTGCCCGGCATGTCCGTGATGCATGCCAATCCCGTGGTCACCAGTTGGACACGCCAGTTCCTGCGCCAGGAGCCGCTGCGCGCGAGGTCACTTCTGGTTACGGTCTATGGCGATGCGATCGCACCCCATGGTGGTGTTGCCTGGCTCAAGACGCTCATCGCATTACTGGAGCCGTTTGGCATCAAGGAGCGTGCGGTCCGCACGAGTGTGTTTCGTCTGGCGGAGGATCGTTGGCTGGAAGCGCAGCGGCACGGACGACAGAGCCGGTATGCGCTCACGGCGTCGGGGGCTCGCCGATTTGCCCTCGCGTCGCGGAGGATCTACCACCCTGGTCCGTCCCACTGGGAAGGGCAGTGGACCCTGGTGCTGCTCCCCCGAGGCGCGGACGTGATGGCCTCGCGCCACGATCTGCGTCGGGAACTGGGCTGGGAGGGTTTTGCGACCATCACGCCCGGTCTGCTGGCCCATCCGCAGGCGGATCGTGACCGCGTGGGTGAGCTCCTCGGCGAACTGGGGGTTCTGGACGATGTGTTCGTTGTCAGCGCTCGAGATCTGGAAGGGGTCTCCGCGCGAGGGCTCGCCGAGCTTGGTGCGTACTGGCCACTGGATGCGGTGGCGGCCCAGTACCGGGAGTTTCTGACGCGTTTCGCGCCGGTGGCTGCGGCGGTCGGTGGCAGCGGCCTCCGCTGTTCCCCTCGTCAGGCGTTCCTGGTGCGTTCACTTCTGGTTCACGCGTATCGTCGAGTCGTCCTCCATGATCCTGGACTGCCAGCCGAAATGCTGCCGGCGGGCTGGCCGGGGCGAGAGGCCTACGGCTTGAGTCGGGAGCTCTATCTGGCGGTGACACCGGACGCGGAGCACTTCCTGGAGCAGGCACTCGGAGGGACGGAGGACGGGGCGGGAACGGGCGAGGCTCAGCCGGTTCCGGCCACAGAGTTCCGGCAGCGTTTCTGCTCACCGCTCTGAGGTGGGACGTGAGCCGGCCGTTGACGGGACGACGAGGCAGAACCGGTAGGGGGACTCCCGGGAGTGCTCCGCGCGAAATTATCTAAGTGATACGGAATATTGACCTGATCTCACCGGGATGTATCATTTAAGCATCCCTTAGCCCCCACCGCATGTACGCTCAGATGGTGAACACCGGTGTTGCGCGTGTTGAAACCCGCGACGAGATGACCCCCGAAGCCCGTCGCTTCCAGGATCGTGTGGACGCGGATATCCGCATCGAGGCGCGCGAATGGATGCCCGAGGCGTATCGGAAGACGCTGATCCGGCAGATTTCCCAGCACGCGCACTCGGAGATCGTGGGCATGCTGCCCGAAGGCAATTGGATCACCCGGGCGCCGTCGCTCGAGCGCAAGGCCATCCTGTTGGCCAAGGTGCAGGACGAGGCGGGTCATGGGCTATACCTCTACAGCGCCGCCGAAACCCTTGGTGTCTCGCGCGATACACTGACGCAGCAGTTGGTGAGCGGCGCGGCCAAGTATTCGAGCATTTTCAATTATCCCACGCTGACGTGGGCCGATATCGGGGTCATTGGCTGGTTGGTGGACGGTGCAGCGATCATGAACCAGATCCCGCTGCAGCGCTGCTCATATGGTCCCTATTCGCGCGCGATGATCCGGATCTGCAAGGAGGAGAGCTTCCATCAGCGGCAGGGATATGCCAGTCTGGTCGTGCTCTCGCAGGGGTCCCCGGAGCAGAAGGACATGCTGCAGGACGCGCTCAACCGCTGGTGGTGGCCGTCGTTGATGATGTTCGGCCCGCCGGACGCGGCGTCGGTGCATAGTGCGCAGTCGGCGCAGTGGAAGATCAAGCTCTTCTCCAACGACGAATTGCGTCAGCGGTTTGTCGATCAGACGGTTCCGCAGGCTGACTATTTAGGCATCCGTATCCCCGACGAATCGCTGGTCTGGAACGCCGAACGCGGACACTATGACTATGGGACGATCGACTGGGCGGAGTTCCAGTCGGTGGTCGCGGGCCATGGACCCTGCAATCGTCAGCGCATGCAATCGGTGACGTCGGCCTATCACGACGGTGCGTGGGTGCGTGAAGCGGCTCTGGCGCACGCCGAGAAGCAGGCGGATGCCCGCGTCCAGCAATCTCTCCTCCAGCAGAAGGCGTCGTGATGACTGAATGGCCGTTGTTCGAAGTGTTCATCCGGAGTGCGCATGGGTTGGCGCACCGTCATGTGGGCAGCCTGCACGCGGCGGATGAGGCGCTGGCCATGCAGGCCGCGCGGGATGTGTACACGCGTCGCGGAGAAGGCACGAGTATCTGGGTGGTTCGATCGAACGCCATCACCGCCAGCGAGCCGGCGGACAAGGAGCTCAATTTCGAATCCGCCGGTACCAAGCCCTATCGTCATCCGACCTTCTTCGAAGTGCCGGCAGAAGTGGGGCACATGTGAGCACGGCGTCCGTGGCCACCGCGCCGTTGGTGGAGAGCCTGCTGCGCCTTGGGGACAATGCGCTGGTGTTGTCGCATCGGCTCCAGGAAACCGTGGGGCGTTTACCGATTCTCGAGGAGGAACTCGCGGCGGCGAACGTGGCGCTGGATCTGCTCGGACATGCTCGGCTCTGGCTGGGCCTGGCCGGTGAGGTTGAGGGCGAAGGGCGCGATGCGGACGCCCTGGCGTTCTTCCGTGATGTACGTGCGTTTCGCAACGTGCTGCTGACGGAGCAGCCCAACGGAGATTTTGCGTTCATCACCGTGCGGCAGTTCTTCTTCGATGCCTGGCACTATCAGGTGTTGCGCGCACTGTCCCGAGTGCCTGATCACCGTGTGCGCGAGATCGCGTCCAAGGCGGTCAAGGAAGTGGCGTACCATGTGCGGCGCAGTGGCGACTGGGTCGTGCGCCTCGGCGACGGTACCGAAGAGCGTCATCGGCGTATGCAGACGGCGGTGAACGATCTCTGGCCGTATGTCGATGAACTCTTCGCCGACGACGACGTGGATGCTTCAACCCATGCGGCCGGCGCGGGGGTGCTCCATGCGTCGTTGCGTGCTGCGTGGGACACGCTGGTGCACGAGACGCTTGCGGCCGCGACGCTCACGGTGCCACCACCGTCGACCTGGCCACAGCGCGGCGGAAAACAAGGTCGGCACAGTGAACATCTGGGGTACATTCTTGCGGATCTGCAGTACATGCAGCGCGCATATCCCGGACTTTCCTGGTAGGCGGGACCATCATGCCGTCGGTGTCGTCTCCGCTCAACCGGCCTGCCGTTGAGGAGATGTGGGACTGGTTGGCGCAGGTCCCCGATCCGGAAATCCCCGTCATCTCGCTCGTGGACCTGGGGATCGTGCGTGATGTGGCCTGGGAGCGCCGTGCGGACGGCAGCGAGCACCTGGTCGTGCGTATCACGCCCACCTACTCGGGGTGTCCGGCCACGCAGGTGATCGCGCAGGATGTGCAGGCGGCACTTGCCTCGCATGGTGTGTCCGATGCCGAGGTGGTGATGCAGTTGTCACCGCCCTGGACGACCGAGTGGATGGCAGAGACGGCGCGGGAGCAGTTACGGGCATTCGGTATCGCCCCTCCAGGCTACGGTGGGCATGAGGACGTGCTGGTTCCGCTCACCCGCCGTGGCTCGCAGGTGGCAATCGCCTGTCCGCGCTGCGGAGCGACCAGGACCCGCCTGGTGAGCGAGTTCGGTTCGACCCCCTGCAAGGCGCACTATACCTGCCTCGCCTGTCTCGAGCCCTTCGATTATTTCAAGCCGCTCTGAGCGAGCGGCCTGTCGGGCGTGTGCTCCCGTCATCGGGGTGACACGTCCATTTCCGACCACTCCGTACTGACTCCGTGATGCACGAATTCCACCGCCTGCGGGTACGCGACATCCATCATGACACCCGGGATTCCGTGGTGCTGTCGTTGGACGTGCCAGACGACATGCGCGAGGCGTTCCGTTTTCAGCCGGGGCAGCATCTGATCTTCCGGCAGACCTTCGACGGAGAAGAGTGCCGCCGGTCGTATTCGATCTGCTCTGCGCTGCAGGATGCGGCGCTGCGGGTGTCCGTCAAGCGTGCGCCGCATGGACTGTTCTCCACCTGGGCCAATGAGTCGCTCACACCGGGGACTGAACTCGAGGTGATGCGGCCGACCGGTCGATTCACGGTCCAGATCGATCCGGGGGTCTCGCATCACTATCTGGGCATTGCGAGCGGGAGTGGCATCACGCCGGTCCTGAGTATTCTCAAATCGGTGCTGATCGGCGAGCCGACGAGCCATTTCACCCTGCTCTACGGGAACCGTGCCACGGGCTCGATCATGTTTCGCGAGGAGTTGCACGATCTCAAGGACCAGTACCCGGATCGGCTGAGCATTGTGCACCTCCTGACGCGCGAATCGCAGGACATCGATCTCTTCAATGGTCGCATCGATGGCGAGAAGATCACGCGGCTCTTCGAACATTGGATTGACGCGCACAGCATCGACAAGGCGTTTATCTGCGGGCCGGAGTCGATGATGCTGAGCAGCGTAGCGGCGCTCAAGCAGGCCGGGCTCACCGCCGACCAGATCAAGTTCGAGCTGTTCAGCACGGACGACAGCACCCCGCGACGTCGGCCTGCCGCGGCGGGCGTGGGCCATACCGGCGCCGCGCTGGAGCACTGCACTGTCACGGTGACCGTGGATGGTCGACAGCAGACCTTTGATATGCCCCGCGCCGGCGAGACCGTTCTGGATGCTGGCCGGCGGGCAGGTGCGGATCTCCCATACTCATGCAAGGCGGGTGTGTGTTCGACCTGTCGTGCGAAGGTGGTGGAGGGCGAAGTGGAGATGGATCGCTGCTATGGGTTGGAGGACTATGAGGTTGCACGCGGTTTCGTGCTGACCTGCCAGAGCTATCCCATGACTGATCGTCTCGTCGTGGATTACGACCAGTAGCGGAGGCATGCGGCGAGCGCGAGGCGTGGCCGTGGGACCGTGAGACCCTCTCCCCTCCCCGTGTCCGCACCATCGGGCCTACATTGTGCGATGGCCACCTCCCTCATCGATGCCCGTGCACTGAGCCGCCGTTACGGGGCGACGATGGCGCTGAACGGGTTCACGGTATCGATCGGCGCCGGCATTACGGGGCTCGTGGGCGCCAATGGTGCGGGGAAGAGCACCTTCCTTCGTATCGTGCTGGGCCTTGTTGCGCCGAGTAGCGGTGAGGTGAGCGTCCTTGGGCACGATGTGCGGCGTGCGCGCGCAGCGATTCGCAGCCTCGTGGGCTACATGCCGGAACATGATTGTCTTCCGCCCGAGATGACCGGTGCGGAGTTTGTCACGTTCATGGGGCGCTTGAGCGGCCTGCCGGTGCACGCCGCACGAGAGCGCAGCGCCGAGGTCCTGCGACATGTGGGGATGTTCGAGGAGCGGTATCGTCCCATCGGGAGCTACTCCACGGGAATGATGCAGCGCGTGAAGTTGGCGCAGGCGCTCGTGCACGACCCACGCCTATTGATTCTCGATGAGCCCACGAACGGACTCGACCCGGCTGGTCGTGACGAGATGCTGCTGCTCATTCGTCGCACGGCGCGGGAACTCGGCGTGTCGGTCCTGGTTTCGTCCCATCTGCTCGGGGAGCTCGAGCGCATCGGCGATCGTCTGATGCAGATCGAGGGCGGACGCCTGGTGCGTGCGGCATCGATGGAGCAGCTGACTGGTGCCGGGACGACGCTCGTGGTGGAGGTGGATGGAGACCATGAGGCGTTTGTCGCTGTGTTGCGGACATTGGTCCGGCAGCCGGTGGACATTCGTGTGGATCGACGACGGGTGTTCATTACACCGGGCCTGGGAGAGGCTTCGGGCGCAGACACGAGCCCTGACCTGATTGCGGACGCCGTGCGGGATGCCGCTGTGGCGACGGACGTCGGGCTGCTTCGCCTGGAACGGCGGCGGGCCCGCCTGGATGAGTGGTTTCTGGAGCCAATGCCCGCATGACTGTCCCCGTCATTCACGATCTCGGGTACCGTCACTATGAGGGGAACCGCGTGGGTGCCCGCGCTGCGTGGTGGGCACTCTTCTGGCAGGGTTTCCGCGCGATGTTCGGCATGGGGCGGCCGCTGCGGGCGAAGGCGATTCCCAGCTTCGTGATTGGGATGACGCTGCTACCCTGTCTGGGCACGGTGGTGGCCTCCGCGACCTCGGGGGGGCAGGCCCCGATCCGGTACGGCATGCTGATTGGGTCACAGCTATTGCTGTTCGTCCTGTTTCTTGCGGCGCAGGTGCCCGAGGTGATGTGTCGCGATCGACAGCTCTGCGTGCTTCCCCTGTTGCTCACACGAGCCCTCTCGCGGTGGCAGTACGCCTCTGCGCGTCTCGCGGCCATCTGGGCAGCCATGTGGGTTGTCGCCATGGCGCCGCTCGTGCTGTTGTGGACTGGTGAAGTCAGCATTGCGGCCGATCCGGCAACGCAACTGATCCGGGCTTCGGAACGAGTGCTTCCGGTGCTACTGCACGGGACGCTCACCGCGTGGGTGCTGGGCTCCCTGTCGGCGTTGATGGCCAGCCTGAGCACTCGACGTGGAACCGGGTCCGCCCTCGTGGCCGGACTCTTTCTGGTTGCGGCGGCGGTGACGATCGGTGTGGAGGATCTCACCGTGATGCCGGCGGCTGTGCGCGAGTTCCTGGATCCCCTGCGAGCCCTTCGAACGATGGCGATGCTGTTGTTCCAGGAGACCACACGCGCCATGGAGCTCACGCCCCCTCCTCCGGTGATCTTCTTTGTGGTGGTGTTCCTCGTGCTGGGGGGGGTGGCGTCGGCACTGACCATACATCGTCTGGCGCACTACGACGCATGAATACCAGCACGCAGAGCCGAGCTGATGGGTCGACCTCAGCGCTGATGTTCGACCGCGTCACGCAGTGGTACGGTGACCTTGTGGCGGTGAACGACGTGTCGTTCGCGGTGGAGGCTGGGATCACGGGGCTGCTTGGGCCCAACGGCGCGGGGAAGAGTACGCTGCTGCATCTGGCGGCTGGGTTGCGGGCGCCCTCAGCGGGGCGAGTGCTTGTTCATGGTGAAGTGCCAACAGGACCGGCGTCGGTGTATGCCCGCCTGGGTCTGGTGCCGGAACGTGAGGCGTTGCCGGGGCGGTTGACGGTTCGCCGTTTTGTGGAAGCACGCGCCACGCTGCTGGGCATTCCGCATGGTCGCGACGCCGCGCAGGCGGCTCTCGCCGCGGTGGAACTCGACGCGGTCGCGGATCAGCCAATCCGTACCTTCAGCAAGGGCATGCGTCAGCGCGCCAAGCTGGCGGCGGCCCTGGTCCATGACCCCGATGTGCTGTTGCTGGATGAACCGTTCAATGGACTCGACCCTCGGCAGCGGGTGCAGATGATCCGGTTGCTCGAATCGCGAGCCCGCAATGGGGCGACGATTCTCCTCTCGAGTCACCTGCTTGATGAGATCGAGGATGTGGCCACCCGCGTGGTGGTGATGGTGGCAGGACGTCTGGCGGCGAGTGGCGATCATCGGATGTTGCGTCGGCTCATGACCGATCGGCCGCATGTCGTGCGTGTCCGCACGGAGGACCCGCGAGTGCTTGGCGCGGCACTGCTGCTGCGGCCGGAGGTGCTCAGCGTGGAGGTTGGGGAACACTCGCTCACGGTTCGCACGTCGGACTATACCGCCTTCGCCAGACAACTGGTTCGCCTGGCGCAGCGCGAAGCGATCACCGTGTATGAAGTACAGCCAGTTGATGAATCATTGGAGCACGTGTTCACCTATCTGGTAAATCCATGAACACCGTGTCGCGTCTCCCGGCAGCGGTCGCTACCCGACGGGCGGGTTTCCCCTCGTTTTTCCAAACATTCTGGGTGCTCACACGCCTGGCCTGGGCACGCACGATGACGCTCCCGATGGTGCTGGTCGTGGCGGGGCTGATAGCACTACCCATGCTGTTCGCATGGCTGTTTGCGACCATGGGAACCGCACCGGGCGGTGTGGAGGGTGACACCACGGACTTTCTGTTACGTCGCTATGGATCGCTGGTGACGGATCTGGCGACCCCGCTGCTCGCGCTGCTCCTGGGGACAGGTGTGTGGAATGGCGAGCGGGAGGATGGAACGCTGCTGTTTCTCGTGACGACAACCACGCCGCGATGGTGGCTGGTTGCCTCGCGCTGGCTGTATGCGGCGGTGCTTGTCGGTGCACTCTCTGTCGCGGCCGTGTGGGGCGCCGCCGTGATGGTGCCGGAGGGTCAGTTCGCCAAGGAACTGGTGGGTGCTTTCTCGATCGCGGTGGTGTTTGGCAGTGCGGTATATGCGGCGGCCTTCACGCTGATGGCGCTGGTCACGCGCCGGGCGTTGATCGTGGGACTGCTCTACATCCTTGTCTGGGAGGGGGCACTCGCGGCCGTCTTTCAGGCGCTGCGGTATCTCTCGGTGCGGCAGTGGATGGTCACGATCGCGGCGGCGTGGGCTGGTCCCGATCACTTCCCGCTCGACGCCGGCCCGTCTGTGGCATTTGTGCTCCTGGCCGCAGCGGGGGTGGTGGTGGGCGCCATCGTGCTCGGGGCTCGTCGCGTCGCACGAACCTGACCACCTGGGTTTGAGCAGGGTATGAGAGTGACCTGTGCGACGGGACGAGAGAGAAGCGGTCTGGGAACGCGCGCAGACGCCTCTGCAGGTCTACGGATGCCAGCAGGTTGGGAAAACGGCGCGAGCCGGTCGACCGCGTGTCATGGCCGTGTCAATCGAGCGGGCAATTCTGTCTGATGCGGCGAAGCAGGGTCGTCAACGTGAAGCGCTCGGACGCTTCGAGTCCGGCGAAGATGGCTGCTTCGGCCTGTTGCGCCGCCGGCGCGACGGTGTTGAGCAATTCGAGAGCCTTTTCCGTCAATGTAACGTGCACGATTCTGCGGTCATTGTCATCACGGTATCGCGACACCAAGCCAACATTATCGAGTCTATCCAGCATTCTGGTAATATCCGGGCCTGGGGCAGCCACGTGCTGCCCCAGCTCGCCACACCTGCCGCCCCTGCCGTTCCGCAACTGAATGACCTGCAGGATCTCATACTGCGCCGCGGTGATACCGAAAGGGCCCAGAGCCCGCGCCATACTGCGCTCCATGTGCGCCGTGGCGGCACGGAGGGCGTGCACAGAGGCTGCCGGTGTCAGGCAGGGTTCAACCTCCTCCGTGTTGGAAGGCGCAGGGGCGACCTGAGTCATAGCAATAGCGTCCTGTTGATCACGATGAACATGAAATATTCATTGTTATAACGAATAATGTCAAGACGACCCCAGCCGGTCTGTTGGTGGCCAGCACGAAACTCATTTCGGAGAGACCAAGGTATGCGTACCGGTACGGGGAATCGACCGGTGTGCAGTTTCGCTTCCGCAGGGTAGCGCGTACATTGCGCTCTCCGCCTACGGGCGGTACTGGCGCCGTAGCCAAGTGGTAAGGCAGGAGACTGCAAATCTCTCATTCGTCGGTTCGATTCCGACCGGCGCCTCTCAAATGCCCTCGCGTGGTCACCCGGTGAGCCACCGGGTTTGGGCATCGCGCTGCGTGTCGCGTTGCGACCCGGCCAGCACCTGGACCAGTGCAACGGGGCGATCCATGTGGATCGCCCCGTTGTGTTCAGGAGGTCGAGCGGCGGACTGGAAGGATCACCTTACCAGTAGATGTTGAGATCGTACAGCGATGCTCCGCCGCGCGGGTCGTGGATCCGGATGATGGCGGTATAGTTGTTCCATGCGGCCGGCTGCTGGACGACATCCACGCTGCCACGACCGACCTGGGTTTCTGTCCGCACCGTCACGGCGCGCGCCGGCAGGCCATTCCCGCGCAGGTTGCTCGAGACATCACGCAGGGGTTGCCCGCTGCGGGCGATGGCATCCACCCGACGGCCCGTAATGCGCAGTTCAACGACATCGTCCACCCGACCGCTCCAGCGCAGGAATCCCGTCTCGCTGCGTGAGCGACCGTTGTCGCCACTCCTGTAACGATCGTCGTCGTTGCGGGGATTGCCACGGGGATCCCAGTTGTAATCACCGCTGCGGTCCGCCCTTGGGTCTTTGCGATCGCCCCAACGCTCGTCATCCCGATCGCCCCACCGATCATCGCGGCGGTTGTCGCGCGAGTCATAGCGGTCATCACCCTGCCAGTAGACCGTCAGACGATAGGTGTCGGAGCCGCCTCGCGGATCGCGGATGCGGATGGTGGTGAGGTATCCGTTGCGAGCAGACGGCTGCTCGATGACATCCACGTCACCACGCCCGTTGGCGAGTCGGAGAAACACGTCACCACGACTACGCGGCAAGGCGCTGGTGACGCGCGGACGTCCCGGGAGCCGAGCGTCCATTCCGCTTACGCGAACTTCAGTGCCGCGCATGGTGAGGTACAGCTCGCGGTCTACGCGACCCGTCCACGTGAACAGGGTGCGGTTGACCGTGGCGGCATGGACCGGCGTTGTCGTGATGCCTCCGGCAGCGAGGGAGAGCAGAAGGCCGGCGAAGGAACGACGTGATGGACGATGCAGGGGCATGATGTGATCTCCCGGGATTGGTTGCCCGACCAGCATGCATTGCCGATGCCAGCGTCCCTCCATGAATGCGGCGCGCCCCGGGAGATCTCGGGATCGGCCAAGTCAGGGACAGCAAGTCATTGCCATGTCATCACTTTTTCGATCTTGTCGAATCGCTGCACGCGGTTCTATAGTGGTCCCGGGCGCTCGCAAAAGCCTTGGACACGTGTGGTACTGTCCGCAATTGCGGACGGTATCTGTGAACTCCCGCGGACGATGCTGTGACGACTCCTCTGCTTCTCATTCTGGTGGCGGCGCTGGCCTTTCTGGCCACGCACGTCGCGTACGAATGGCTTGCCAAGCGCCTGCTGATAGTCTCAGGCGCGGAATATCTGGTGCTTGGGGTCCTGCTTGGGCCTCAGGTGACTGGCTTGTTCACGCCGGCCGCGATCGAAGCGTTTCAGCCGATCGTCATTCTGGGTATCGGCTGGATGGGGATCACGGCTGCACTGCCCATGCGCTTGCAGCGGCTGGTGCGGGTGCCGGCGGTGCACTAT
>CAZPJX010000048.1:0-20431 GCA_964586985.1 uncultured Gemmatimonas sp.
GCCAGTGCCTTGGCGAAGGTCTTAGCGACCGAACCAGTAACTCGCCTTGATCAGGAACACGTTGTCCGGACGGCGCTGGAAGATGTTGGAATAGCTCGAGCCGATGCCATGCTGATCGGGATTGCTCGCGCTGTCATCACGCCCCTGGGTCCAGACGAAGAACAGCACCGAACCCGGACGATACTCCCAGCGCACGACATTGTTGCTCCGCAGCTGCCCAAAGCGGAACCCCGAGGCCTCGCCTCGCGCCGAATACGGCTGGAAGCGGGTGTCGCGATCCGAGGAACGCCCCTGCTCGATGGCACGCCAATCCGTGTAGCGCCCGGTGCTCACGAACGGCTGTAAATAGCTCTCGAAGCTCAGGGTCGGCGTGATGGTGTAATTCAGGCGCAGGGTCGCGGAACTGGTGGCTTGGTAGAGCCGAGCGAAGGTAAACGCCGCCACGCCATTGTCCACGAAGTTCCCGTACCACTGCTGATCATCAATGTTGCGGCCGTACTCGAGGTTCAGGCCGCCATTGAACTGCGAGCCCACGCGGAAATCGGCTCCCACAGACGCGTTCCAGTTGCTGCCGAGGCCATCGAGCCGGCGTCCGCCACGTCCACCGAACCTGGGGATGATGTTGCGTCGATTGTCGCCGTTCACATTCCACCACATGTTCATCCGCCGCGGGAGGAACAGCGCCGGCCCGCCGCGCGCATCGCGATCCGAATAGGCCGCGACCAGGTTGTTGGTCCCGATCCCCATGTTGATGCTCCAGAGGTTCGAGAACTCACCCCATCCGTTCACGTTGCCACCATTTTCGAGCATCATGCCATCGGTGGTCGTGGCCATCTGGGCACTGACGTTCATGTTTGCACGGCGGAAGAACCCCACGGGCGTCACCGGTCGGAGGCTGAACCAGACGGAGGCACCAGTCTCGTCACTGCGTGTCCGGAACCCCAGATCGTTGATTTCGAAACCCGGCGTCGTGTACCACACCGATGTATTCAGCCGCGTGATACCGCCACCCTGCTTTTCGAGCTTGACCTGCGTCATCCAGCCCGAAAGGCTGGTGCGCGTGCTGTCATACTCGAGATGGTCTGCATCCGGACGCTGATACAGGTGCACATTGGAACGCTGCGTGAGGGCGATCGCCTGTGCGGTGCCGCTGACACGCGATCCGACGAGCTGCCCGCTGACTTCCCACCGATTGTCGTCGAAGCGGTGGCGCGCATCGAAACCGCCCGTCCACGCATTGCCACGGAGATAGTTGCGGGTCCACTGATCATTCTGTCTGGTCGTATTGGTGAGGATCAGCCCGACACCGCTGTTCCCGCCGGCAATATCCTGCTGCAACCGTACGACCGCATAGTTAGTCTGCGGCTCGATGGTGCGCTCGGACGTACCCATCTCCTGACTGGTGACGCCATCGAGGAATCCCACGGAAAGGCCGCTCCCGAGTCGGCCGGTCACCTTGGCGGCCCCGAGAATGGTGGACTGCATCGGCGAGGCCATGTCGCCGAAACGCCCGCGCAATTGCGGGGAACGTCCGATACGCCGGGAGTAGAAGAGCCCCGAGCACGCCCCCATGTCACAGTCGAGATCGTAGCGGAAGATGCCGCTCCCTTCCAGGAAGAACGGGCGTCGCTCGGAGAAGAACTGCTCAGACGCTCCCAGGTTGAGCACACCGGGATCGGCCTCCACCTGCCCGAAGTCGGGATTCACCGCGCCATCGAGCGTGATGTTCGGCGTCAGGCCAAGCTTGAGGTCTGCCCCGATCTGGGTTCTGGCGGCATTCCGCGGTGTCCCGTCTCCCAGTGGGCTGGCCCCATAGCGAGCCACCGTATACGGAACGACTTCCATACGGCGAGGTGCCGAGAGCGACGCGAAGCCAGGCATAGGTGCCCACTGACTCACTTTGCCCGTGCGGGACTGGCGATAGAGTGGCCACGCCACGCGCTCCCCTCGCCTCGCAATACGCCGGTTCAGCTGGATCCCAAAGGTGTTGTCACCGGTGGGTACATATCTGAGTTGACTGAGTGGAATCCGATACTCTGCCGTCCAGCCCAGTGAATCAACGCGGGCCTTGCCTTCCCAGACGGCGTTCCAGCCCCAGTCCTCGTTGTCATCATTGAAAACGTAGCCGTCCGACATCGTGCCGGCTGGCGTCAACCGGAACATGTATCCCGTGCGTCGGTCATTGTACGAATCGACACTGAGCACGACCTCGTCCGACGTCCCCCAGCTATCCCGCCGTTGCAGCAGCGCCAGCAGACTGTCCGGGTGCGGATCGAAGCTGCGCACAAACACGTAGAGGTTGTGCTCGTCATAGGCGATGCGCGCTTCGGTCCGGAACGAAGGGTCCGTGTCTTCCAGCGGCTCCCACTGCCGGAACTCAGTGATCGGACGGGCCTTGCTCCAGATCGCATCATCCCCCTTGCCGTCGATTTCAGGGGCGTTGGCGGCGCGTTCTGGTTGCGGAACCGGCGCGGGAGCGGGCCGCGCGATTGGGGCACGAGCACCCTCACCGTCCACACCGGAGCGAGACCCCGCGGTCGATTGGGCCGACGCCATGGAGGACAGGGTGACGAACCCGAGAAGACTGGCAACCAAACGCATGCGCAAGATTCGGATATATGAGATGGAGTGGTATGACCGACGTGGATTGGACACTTCGCAGGGCGGAACGGTTGGACCCCTGTTCCGAAGACGTGATCCCAATGCGTCAGCTACCACCGCCGGCACGGCCGGGGCGGGGGCGAGGGCGGGGAGGAGCGGGGAGAAGCACCAGGAGCTTTACGTGTGGGAGCAAGCGATTGTTGCATACCCCAAAGGCGTCCTGGTGCTGCCCGACTCAGCAATAGTCGACGATTATTCGGAACAATACCACAAACTACGAATAATGCGCGGTTTTCCCCTTATGCCACGGCTTCCAGGGCGCGACGAACCTTCCCTACCAGCTCGTGGATCTGCTCCTCACTGATCACGAGCGGCGGCGACAGGGCAATGATGTCCCCGGTAACACGGATCAGGGCGTTCTGTTGATGGAAGGCGTTCGTGAAGACATCGAAGCCGCGCGCACCGGCGACACCGTCGCGCACCGCGAGTTCGATGCCTCCCACCAGCCCGATGTTGCGCACATCGATCACGTGTGGAGCGTCCCGCAGACTGTGCAGGGCCGCTTCCCAGACCGGGGCCATTGTGCTCGCCCGTGTCAGCAGCCCCTCATTCTGGTACACGTCGAGCGCCGCCAGGCCCGCCGCCGCCGCGAGGGGATGCCCACTGTAGGTATATCCATGGAAGAACTCGATGCCCCGCGGTGACGATTGCACCACGGTGTCGTAGATCGAGGTCTTCACACAGGTGGCCCCCATGGGCACCGCAGCATTGGTGAGCCCCTTCGCCAGCGTCAGAATATCCGGGGTCACGCCGAACGCCTGCGCGGCAAATGGGGCACCGACACGACCGAAGCCGGTGATGACTTCGTCGAAGATGAGAAGAATGCCGTATTTCGTGCAGAGTTCCCGCAGTCGCTGCAGGTAGCCAATGGGCGGCAGCAGCACACCGGTAGACCCCGCCAATGGCTCGACAATCACGGCGGCTATGGTTTCTGCACCGCGCTTCGCCACCAGCTCCTCAAGCGCATCGGCCAGATGTGCCCCCCACTGCGGCAATCCCTTCGAAAACGCCTGATGGGCGAGATCGAAGGTATGCGGGAGATGGTCGATATGCGGCAGCAACTGCGCCGCGAAGGTCTTTCGGTTGTTCTCGATGCCTCCTACCGAGATACCGCCGAATCCCACACCGTGATAGCCGCGCTGGCGACCGATGAAGCAGACGCGCTGCGGTTCGCCGCGCGCCTGGTGATACGCCAGAGCAATCTTCAACGCGCTATCCACGGACTCACTACCGGATCCCGAGAAGAACACGCTGTCCATGCCATCCGGCAGGATGGCCGCAAGGCGGTCTGCCAACGTGAACATGAGTGGATGTCCCACCTGAAACGCCGGGGCGTAGTCCAGGGTGGACGCGGCTTGCATCATCGCATCGGTGATCGACGGGCGACAGTGCCCGGCATTCACGCACCAGAGGCCCGCCGTGCCATCGAGAATCTCGCGCCCGTCATGCGATCGGTAGTGCATATCCTTTGCACTGACGAGCACGCGAGGATGTGCCTTGTATGCCTTGTTCGCAGTGAACGGCATCCAGGTCGCGTCGAGCGAGGGGAGGGCGGTGGAAGACATCAGCATGACCTCAGGAAGGACTCGGTGCGACGCACCGATGATGAATGACGGTGGAACCAATGACCAGCGCCTCCCGGATCGATCATCGAGATCGATCCGGGAGGCGCTTACAACCAACTACTTCCGCTTGACGCAGGCGCTTGGGAATTGCTGGCAGTATCCCACTCGGCTGTTCCCCACCTGTTTCGATTCCACCACGGCGTGCACTACGGCGCGTCCGAGCACATCGGCGGCCGCGTTGAAAATCGCCTGCAGGTCAGCATTGCTGAGCTGCGTGGTGAACGGCGTGGTGGCCATGCCGAACACGGTATCGCCGTCGCCGATGTTATGAATCGGACGAATGGATCGTGCGAGCCCCGCATTGGCGATCTCCGCCATGCGACCCGCCTCGAGGTCGATCAGCGGCGCATCCGTGGCCACGAGGGCGATCGTGGTGTTGCGCGCCGCACGATCGGACCCATCGTTCGGGCCGCCGCGTCCGGCGTTGGCGGCCTTGCACTCCTCCGCCTTGGGCTGCACGAGGTTGAACTCGTTGTTGAGTTCCAGGAAGAGTCCGTAGGGCAAACAGGTCTCGGGATTCAGCGGTGAGCCCGCGGGATTGAGCCCCACGATCGCGGCCACGGTGTAGCCGTTGGAGAGCTTCACACTGGCCGTGCCCATGCCCCAGCCGGCGCCCATCCCCATCCCGAACCGTCCACTCTTCACCGGATCGCTCGTTGCGGCCGCCGTAGCCTTGTATCCGAAGCTCGCGTCCGGACGCTTCTTGAAGTCGCCACCACGTCCCAGATCGAACAGGATGGCTGCCGGCACGATGGGCACCACACCCATTCCCACGAAGACGCCGAACTTGTTCTCCTCCATCCACCGCATCACACCGGTGGCCGCATCGAGACCGTAGGCGCTGCCGCCGCCGAGCATGATGGCCTGCACCCCTCGCACCTGACCACCGGGCTTGAGCAAATCCGTCTCCTTCGTGCCCGGCGCGCCGCCCATCTGCGAGTAGCCAGCCGTCGCACCGCGTTCCGTGCGAATGACGGTGGTCCCCGATCGATAACCGCTGTCACTGCGGGCGTAGTTGCCAACCTTGAGTCCGGGCACGTCGGTAATCGAGTTGGTCGGCCCCGGGCCAATCACGGTAATGCGTGCTGCTGCCGGCGGTTGTGCGGTCGGCGGCGGCTGTGCGGTCAGAATGGTGGGCGTCAGCAGCACGGAAGCCGCGATGATCCAGCGGGCGCGCCGTTCCGCGCGCCCTGAAGCCAGGTGAGACGACTGATCCATCAGCGACTCCGGTCAGTTGAAAGGAAGCACATCGGCCGAGGCCTTGTTTTGCACGAGAATCCGGTTCATGTCGTTCTTGATGATAACCGTCTTCGCCGTTTGATCGTACGTGAAACCGTCCATCCCCAGCGCCAGCGGAATGAAGCTGGGAATGATCGACTTGGTGTACGCCTCGCCATCCTTGGTCTTGGGATTGGCAATGATCTCCGTCTGCGCCACCGGCATGCGGATTCCAAGGTCGGCCATGCGTCGACCTTCGGCGATGAAAATCTCCTGTCGCATGAGATACACGACATACAATCCGTCATCGACCGTGCTGATGGATGCAATACGCGCGGCGTTAACCGATGTTCCTGACACGGTGTAGGCCTTCACCGTGCCCGTGGAGCGTGTGAGCACCAGGCCATCGACGAAGGGGCCACCGGGCGCGAAAGCGATGCGTGTATCCGCCGTGTTCGGGTAGATGATCTTCCCACCAGCGCGGCCGCGTTGCTGTGAACGGCTGTCAACTTGCTCTGTTGGACGCGCAGCGACCAGCGTCAGCAGTTGGGTCAACCGATCCCGTGCACCCGCAAGATTGTTGTCCGACAGCGCCGCCTCGGCCAGAATCAGGTATGCCTCTTCCGCTTTGAGGAACGCGATCGGACTCTGCGAGGTGGCACTGCGGTTCGGGTACTTGGGATCCAGAAAATCGAGCCGCGGCAACGGTTGGAAGTTGTTCACCGAACTCGTCAATACACCCTGCATGGAGTTCGTCGGCCCATTGGTGGGATCGAAAGTGGCGTTGCGGATAAATTGCGGACTCGCGGTGAGTAGCGCCTGGGATTCCTCGGCAGCCTTTGCCTTGTTGCCCAGCCGGTAGTAGGCGCGGGCCAATGCCAGCGTGTAGCTGTTCTTCGCTACCGCATCGGTAGAGAGCGTGCGTGCCTGCGTAAAGTCGGCGACGGCGTTCTGCAGGTGGGCCTGCCACGTGATGACGTCCCCATTCGCCGACCCCGGCAATGCGACGTAGGTCTCGCCGGCGAAGAGATTCGCCATGCCCCGCAGGAAGGTCAGCTCCGCCTTGTCGTTGGCGGTCACGAGCGGATCCCGGGGATACACACTATCCAGCCCGAATGACGCCATGTAGCGCAGACGCGCGATGGAGTTCTGGATCCCCGTTACATCAGGATCGAGATACGTCACGACCGGTTGGTCGAACTGCTGGTTGTTGGTTGTGTAGTTGTTGAAGTAGTTGTCGGAGACGATCTCGCTGTTCTGCACCACGGTGTTGAGCGTGATGAGGAACTGCCGCTGCGTTCCCCGGAGCCAGGTACTGCCGGCCGCAGGGGTGCCGAGGAACTGATCGTCCGTCAGGTTTGGATTGCGGACTTCCGTTGGTGTGAACGCATTGCACCCTCCAATGGCCAGCCCAGCCAGGACGGGGGCCATCAGGCGCGAGGTCCGCATCAGGATCGTATGGCGCATGGTTCAGAACCCGAAGCGAAGGGTGAGAAGAAAGCTGCGCGGATTGCCATCGGTCGCATAGTTGAACCCGCCAACGGCGGCAGAGCCCTGGGTGCCGGCCGATGAAAGATCGGTCTCCGGATCGAAGCTCGACGAAGCCCAGCGCCACGGATTCACGATGGAGAATGACGCACGCGCATCCTTGGTGCGGTGTGGAAGCAGCTTCTCCGGGAGGCGATAGTCGACCGTGACGGTACGGAAGGCCACGTAGTCGGTGTTCTCCACCCAGAGGTTCATCGTGCGCTGCCAGATGGAAGCCCGACTGCCGTTGTAGGGAGCCTGTGCCAGCGCGGCGGCCGGCACATAGCCAAGCGCGTCCTTCACGCCGTACAGGAAGCGGAAGGCCTTGTCGAACGACTGCGCCTGAGCGCCAAATTGGTAATCCGCGCTAGTGCTGATGGTCAGGCGTGAGCCGATTCCGAGCTGTGCACCGAAGCTGCCGAACTTGTCCGGCATCGGCTTGCCAAGGTAGGCCAGCTCCTTGATCTCCTTGATGCTGCCATCCGCGTTGAAGATGGCATTTGCTCCGCGCAGGTACCCAACGGGGTAGCCTTCCTGCACCATACCCTGCACGGTGCTTGCGCCATACCCGCTGATACCGAACGGCGGCGTCCCGTGCAGGTTCTCCACGCGGTTGGTGAGGGTGTTGAAGGCTCCGTTGAGCGTCAGGCGCCACGAGGCATTGTTGACCGGCGTCACCGACGCGCGTAGCTCAACGCCCTTATTGGAGATCTCGCCCACGTTGGTCACCTGGCTGACTTCACCGGTCGATGGTGCGGGCGGTGCCGTGATGAGCGCGTCCGTCGTCAGGGAGCTGTACCACCCAAGTCCGAGCGACGCCCGGTTGTTCAGAAGCGAGACATCAGCGCCGAGCTCCAGCGTGCCCGTCCGCTCCGGCCGGAGATCAGGGTTTCCCGGTTGGCCGAACGTTGCAGCTTGCTGCCCATTGAAGGAGTTGATGGTGATCGTGCGGTCGTTCGCGAAGGGCTGCGGGAACTGGCCAGCCACGCCGTAGGCGGCACGGAGTCGTAGGTCAGACAGCACGTCCTCTGAGAGCATGTTGCGCAACCACTTTTCAGAGCCCAGCGCCCATACCAACCCAACCTTCGGGTAGACCTGTGCACCGGTGTTGGTACCGAATGCGGTGTTCTTGTCGGCACGCACGCCGAGCTCCATCGTGTAGCGCTCGCGGTAGCTGATGTTCGTCTGGCCGAAGATGCCATAGTTGGCCACCCGATATGCCACGTCCTGCGAAGCCGTAACACCCGCGCCCGTAACCGTCTGGGCACCATCGCGCACGTTGGTAGCCGTGTAGGCGACCTGCACGTCGTCGTTGCGGAAGAGCTGCGCGCCCACCGACGTGATGACCGAGAGGTCATTGCCGATGGCCGCGCTGTGCTGGCCGCCCACATCGAAGGTGAAGCCGGTGAAGGTACGTTCATAGTTTGAAATGGAACCCCGATCGACAGTACCCACCGGGAACGCGCGGGTCGCGATCTGGAATTCGTTCGTCACAATGGCGCGTTCACGGCTGAAACGGTTGTTCAACCCGAAGGTCGCGTGCGTCTTGATGGATCGCATCGGATCGAAGTCGATACGATGGGAGGTCTGGAACCCCCGGGTGAATACGCGATTGTCCTGAAGGCGCTCCCCATTGTTCACGAAGGTCGCGAGACTGTCGCGTCCTGCAGGTGTCAGATCGTCGATATTGTTGTTGAATCCAAACGCCGAGGAACGGCCAGCCTCGAGCACCCACAGCGAGGTGTATCCGCCCGCATTGCCGTTCCGAAAGCGTGGCGAGTCCGTCTCGTTGTACGAGAACGAGCCCTGGTACTTGCCCAACCCGCCGATGTTCGCGCCAATACCGTTGCGGAATCCGAATGCGCGGTTGTCGCCGTACACCCGGTGACTTTGACTGGCGCGCAGATTGCCCGAGAGGCTGTAGGTCACGGCATCGTTGCCGCCTTCGATGCCCGCCGAGTACTGCTGCGTGAACCCGTTCCGATACAACAGGTCGCGCGTCGCCTTGAAGAAATGAAACTGCGTCTGTGGGGTATCGTAGCCCATGCGCGTCTCGAAATACCCCTTGGTACCGCCCGTGCTGCCACGCTTGGTGAAGATCTGGATCACGCCGTTGGCCGCGTCAGAGCCATACAACGTGGTGGCCGCGCCGCCAGGGATGAACTCGATGCGCTCGATGTTGTCCATCGGCAGATCGGCGATGGCGCTGGTGGCGGCACCCTGGGAGCGTACGCCCGACACGTTCATGCCGAGCGTGGCGATGGTATTCAGATTGTCCATGCGCACGCCGTCCACGTAGATGACCGGCGTGGAGTTGTTGCTCACCGAGGTGATGCCGCGCGTCCGCATGATCGAGGTGGTACCCGGCTGGCCAGACGTCAGGCGAATCTGGGCACTGGGCAGATTGGTCTGCAGTAGCTCATCCAGACGCTTGGCCGGCGATGCTTCGATCTTCTCGGCGCTCACCACGTCCACCGTGGTAGCGATCCGGCGCTTGGAGATTTCGCCACCCTGACCGGTCACCACGACGGCATCAAGGTCCAGCGGCTGCACACTGAGCGCGATGTTGAGCGTGGCGCTCTGCCCCGCCGCGATGCTGATGGGCGTGCTCTTGTTGGCATACCCGATCAGGCGAACACTGACCGTGCGCTCGCCGGCCGGCAGATCGGTCAGCCGATAGCGACCATCGTTATCGGTGCGCACCACCCGATCGCGATTGTTGTCTGCAAACACCTGAGCACCTGGCAACGGAACTCCAGACTGGGAGTCCGTCACGCGACCGGTGACGGTACCGGCTGCGCCGGCCTGCGCGCGGAGCGGTGAAGTCCCGAGCATGGCGAGCGCCACGCTCAGAAAAACGCCGGCCCATCGAGAACGTCGGATCATCGATTGTTCCTCGGTGGAGACTGCTGAGCCGCTATGCGAACCCATGCGGCACGGGTTGAACGCGAAGGAGGAGGGAGACCACGGGGTGACGGCGTTCACGTCACAACGAACAGGACTGGGGCACGCACGCAATGCGTGGCGGTGATGCGGCCGTCTACGAACTCTCCGGTGGTGCAAGGCCGGTCCGCATCGTCACCAATCAGGCAGCGACCGTTCCGGTCAGCTCAAGAATGGACAGCGCCAGCACCTTGGTGGATTGCATGAGGTCGTCGATCGCGCAGTACTCATCGGGCTGATGCGCGAGATCGAGAATGCCAGGTCCGTACGCCACGCAGTTTGGCACGCCCGCAATACGATCGACGTGCTTGTGGTCGTAGGTCCCGGGGCTCGCCGCGAGCAGGATCGGACGCCCCAGCACCTGTTGCACCGAGCGTTCCAGCGAAGTCACGACGGATGCCCCATCCGGGGTCTTGACCGGATGCACGATCATGAGATCGCGGAGTTCGAAGAGCAGCTCCGGGGTTTCCCGCGCGGCCGTCTCCAGCAGATCCACGATTTCCGCCCGCGTCGCATCGAAGCCTTCCTCGGCGAGAAACCGCCGATCGAAGATCGCGCGGCAGATGTCGGCGACACAGGGCGTCTGGATACCATCGACCGGCTGTCCGCCGGCAATACCGTTGATGTTCAAGGTGGCATGCCGAGCGCCGTCCGGCTTGACGGGTACGGCCGTTGTCCGCGATGCGAGCGCCGGCATGAGGATGCGGCGAATACGATCGAGAATGACACCCATGTGCTCGATGGCGTTGGTGCCGAGAAACGGCATCGATCCATGCGCAATGCGACCACGGGTCGTCACCTCGAACCAATAGACGCCCCGATGCCCGATGTAGAGCCGATCGGTGTTGGTCGGCTCCGTGATGATGACGGCATCGGTTCGGCTCGCACTCACCCGCCCCTGCTGCGCCAGATAGGCCATGCCGGCGAACCCACCGCTCTCCTCGTCGACGGTTCCACTCACTTCCACCGACCCATGCAGGGGAATGCCGGCCCGGCGGATGGCCTCGGCGGCATAGATCGCGGCCGTGATGCCCGCCTTCATATCGCAGGAGCCCCGCCCGTAGATGCGGCCATCGCGAACTTCGCCCCCGAAGGGATCAACCGTCCAACCCGAACCCGCAGGCACCACATCGAAATGGCCATTGAGATGGACCAGCGGCCTGTCGGTGCGCCCCCGCCGCAGTCCGATCACGTTCATCCGGGGATGCGTGGGCGTGTGTTCCGGACGTCCCTCAGCAATGGGATAATCGACTGCGAAATCGCAGGCCACCAGCCGGCGGCCAATAAACTCCGCGCACTCGATATATGCATCACCAGGTGGATTCACGGTGGGGATCCGAATCATCTCGGACGTGAACGTCACCATCTCGTCCTGCGCCGCATCGATGGCAGCAAAGACACGGTCGATTGCATGCGAACGATTTGCCATATGGGCGAACCTCGCGGTGGGCATTTCACTTGTCAAGCATCTGCTCGCTGCGTATGTCTGTTTTGTGCACCGCATCGCGTTTTCTTCGTCTCGTTGAATCGCGAGAACGATATGGATCTTTCATCGGTCAGGGATTCACCGACTCACCTGTACAGCGGAACATGACGACACACCTGATCTGGCTGATCGGATACGCCATCGCGCAGCTGGCACTGGGCGCCTGGATCTCCCGTCGCGTGAAAACCTCCAATGATTTTTTCGTTGCGGGCCGCGCGCTTGGCCCGGGATTGCTGTTCAGTACCATGCTGGCGGCGAACATCGGTGCCGGCTCCACCGTGGGCGCAACAGGCCTGGGATACCGGGATGGTTTCGCCGCGATCTGGTGGGTACTGTCCGCCGGGATTGGCTCCCTGCTCCTCGCATTCTGGATCGGTCCGTCGATTCGTCGCATCGCAGCGGCGCACGATCTCAAGACCGTCGGCGATTACCTCGAATTCCGGTATGGCGTGGAAGTCCGCACGCTGATCGCGGCCCTCTTGTGGATCGGCTCCGTCTTCATTCTCGCGGGACAGCTCATCGCTGTCTCCTGGATTCTGAATGTCATCGCGGGGATTCCCAAGACCCTTGGCTGCATCATGGCCGGTGTCCTGATCACGGTCTACTTCGCGTCAGGCGGCCTGCTCACGTCGGCGTACGTCAATGTCGTGCAGCTCACCGTGAAGCTGGTCGGGTTCGCCATTGCCATTCCGTTCGCCCTCTCCGCAGTAGGCGGATGGGATACCCTCCGCGCCTTCACCCCCAGTCCGACATACTGGAGCCCGTGGCAGAGCGGTGAGTCGGGGCTGGTCTACCTCGCGATGCTCGGTCCGGCCTTCGTGGTTTCTCCTGGGCTGCTGCAGAAGGTTTATGGCGCCCGCGACGACCGCGCCGTACGGATCGGCGTGGGCCTGAATGCCCTGGCGCTCGTACTCTATGCGGCCGTGCCCGTACTGCTCGGCATGATGGCGCGCGCCCAGTTCCCCGACCTCCCACAGTCCGAACTCGCGTTGCCCACCCTGCTGATGCAAGGTGTGCCCGCCGCGGTGGGTGCCCTCGGGTTGGCGGCCGTCTTCTCCGCCGAGCTCAGCGCGGCGGATGCGGTCCTCTTCATTCTCACCACGTCCCTGTCACAGGACTTCTACAAGCGGTTCCGCAATCCCGGAGCCAGCGACGCAGAGCTGTTACGTGTCACGCGCTTCACGGCGATCTTCGCCGGAGCAGCGGGGGTGGCGATTGCCCTGGTGGCCGCCGGCGTGGTGAGTGCGCTCAGCATTTTCTACACCATCATGGGCGTGAGTCTCTTCGTACCGATCCTCGCGGGTCTCTACAATGCCCGGGCCACATCAGCCGATGCCATGGCGGCCATCATCGCGGGCATCGCCGTGGTGGGTGGCTGGCGGTTGTTCCTCGATGGCAAGCCCGTTTCCGGTATCACCCCGCCCATGGGCGGGCTCGTCGTAGCCATTCTGGCCTTCGCCATCATGCACCTCATCAGTCGAACGCGTACACCCCAAGTCGGAAGTCGTCGCGGATAACATCTGCAGGGAGTCCGCGCACGGCTCGCATCGCAGCACCTGCTGGTCCCTCTCACGGTCATCGCATCCGCCTGCACAGCCACAGCAGGCATCCCCTCTCTTCGATAGGAACCTGTCTCGCCATGTCCAGTGCCAATCTGTTCGACCTCACCGGAAAGATCGCGGCCATTATCGGCGGTGCTTCGGGCATCGGTGAAGCCGTCACGCTCGGTGCCGTTGGGATGGGCGCCACGACGATCTGCCTCGACCTCAAGCAGGACGCCGCGGTCGCCACGGCCGCCAAAGCCGGTGGGAACACGGAGGCCGGCGTCGTCGATATCACCGATGCTGCGTCGGTGAACCACGCACTCGATGCCATCGTGTCGAAGCATGGCCGCCTCGACATCCTCATCTGCACACCCAGCATCAACGTGCGCAAGAAGATCCTCAATTACGAACACGAGGAACTGATGCGCGTGCTGAACGTGAACATCGCCGGCAACTTCAATGTGCTGCAGGCCGCCGGACGCATCATGGTCCCGCAGAAGAAGGGAAGCATCGTCCTGTTCTCATCCATCCGCTCGCTCGTGGTAGAACCGGGCCAGGCGCTCTACTCGGCGACCAAGGCCGGCATTCTGCAGCTCGCGCGTGGCGCGGCCTGCGAGTTCGGCCCGGCTGGTGTCCGTGTGAACTGCGTGGGTCCGGGCGTGGTCGAAACCCCGCTCACGGCGCCCATCAAGGCCTACCCGGACTGGTACAACGCCTACGCCTCCAAGAACGCTTTCAACCGCTGGGCACAGCCTGAAGAAATGGTGGGTCCCACCCTGTTCCTCGCCTCCGATGCCGCGAGCTACGTGAACGGTACCATCATCTACGCAGACGGCGGCTGGCTGGCCCAGGACGGACGATTCACACCGCCGGGCATGTGAGCCGATTCCTCCCGTGACATCATCCACGCCCCGCCGCGTCCGCGTCGCCGTCATCGCCGGTGACGGGATCGGGCCCGAAGTCATCCCTGCCGGCATCGATGTGATGCAACGTGCCGTGCGGGGCAGCGATTGCCTGCTCGAGTTCACGGAGTTCCCGTGGGGATGCGAGTATTACCAGCGCACCGGCGCCATGATGAGTGCCGATGGGTTGGATCTCCTGCAGGACTTCGATGCGATCTACCTGGGTGCCATCGGAGCACCCGGCGTGCCGGATCACATCTCGGTCTGGGAACTCATCCTGCCCATCCGACAACGGTTCGACCAGTACGTGAACCTCCGCCCCATGCGCCTGCTGCAGGGCGTGCAGAGTCCGCTGGCCGGCCGCGGCCCGGCAGACATCGACATGATGTGCGTGCGCGAGAACTCCGAGGGCGAGTACGCCGGCCTCGGGGGCCGCATGCACCGCGGCACCCCACATGAAGTGGCCGAACAAACCGGTCTGTTCACCAGGCGCGGTATCGAGCGGATCACCCGCTATGCGTTTGACCTCGCCCAACGACGGCCCCGCAAGCTGCTGGCCAGCGCGACCAAGTCGAATGCACTGCAGCACTCCATGGTGCTCTGGGATGAGGTGGTGGCATCCATCGCGTCGGGGTACCCCGATGTCACGACACGGAAGTATCATGTGGATGCCCTTGCGGCGCGCATGGTCACGCACCCGGACACCGTGGATGTGATCGTGGCCTCAAACCTCTTCGGTGATATCCTCACCGATCTCGGGGCGGCCATCTCCGGTAGTCTCGGAGTAGCGCCGGGTGCGAACATCAATCCGGAACGCCGGCATCCATCCATGTTCGAGCCGATTCACGGTTCGGCACCGGATATTGCGGGCAAGGGCATCGCCAATCCGATTGCCTCCATCTGGGCGGGGGCGCTGTTGCTTGACCACCTGGGCCTCGCCCAGGCCCATGATCGCATCGTGCGAGCGATCGAACGGGTGGTGGGTGAAGGCGGGCCGCGCACGCCCGATCTCGGTGGTACCGCTACCACGCGCGATGTCGCGGTGGCGGTGATCGACGCTCTCCTCTGAGCTCCGGCGCGGGGATACCCGCGCATACTTCTTCGGTTTTCGTATGAGCCATCCCCGTATTCCCTTGTTCTTTGCCGGTGCCCGTCAGAGCGCCCACAGCACCCGCACCGCACCCGTCTTCAATCCCTCCACCGGGACGGTCGCCGCGCAGGTCCCCCTTGGCGATGCCTCCGATATCGAGGCGGTCATCGCCGACGCGGCCTCCGCGGCGCGAGCGTGGGGCGAACGCTCCGCGCTCGACCGCTCGCGAGTGCTCTTCAAGTGGCGCGAGCTCTGTCTCGCCCATGCTGATGAACTGGCCCATCTCATCAGCAGTGAACACGGCAAGGTGTTTTCCGATGCGCGCGGCGAACTGCAGCGCGGCCTCGAGGTGGTGGAGTTCTGCGTCGGTATTCCTCATCTCATGAAGGGCGAGTTCAGCGATCAGGTCTCGCGCGGCATCGACATGTACTCCTTGCGGCAGCCGCTCGGGGTGGTGGCCTGCATCACGCCGTTCAATTTCCCGGCCATGGTGCCCCTCTGGATGCTTGGACCAGCGCTGGCCACCGGCAACGCCGTGGTCTTCAAGCCCTCGGAGCGCGATCCATCCACCGGCGTACGCCTCGCCGAGCTGTTCGTGGAGGCCGGTGCGCCCCCGGGCGTGCTCAACGTACTGCATGGCGATGCGGAGGCGGTGAACGCACTGTGCACCGACCCACGCATCCAGGCAGTCAGTTTCGTGGGATCCACGCCCATCGCGAAGCACATCTATGAGACCTCCGCCCGGCATGGCAAGCGCGTGAAAGCCATGGGTGGCGCCAAGAATCACCTGGTGGTCCTGCCCGATGCCGATCTCGACATGACGGTGGAGTCGCTCATGGGCGCTGCCTATGGCAGCGCGGGCGAACGCTGCATGGCCATCTCGGTGGCCGTGGTCGTGGGCGATGAGACCGCCGATGCACTCGTGGCACGTCTCACGGATCGGGTGAAAGCGCTCAAGGTAGGACACTCCACCGCCGACGGCATGGACATGGGGCCGCTGGTGACCGGCACACACCGGGACAAGATCAAGGGCTACATCGATCTTGGTGTCCAGGAAGGCGCCACGCTGGTCGTGGATGGGCGCGTGCATCCGGCGCAGGCCTCCGGGGGCTTCTTCCTGGGCGGATCGCTCTTCGACCACGTCACGAAGGACATGACCATCTATCGCGAAGAGATCTTCGGCCCCGTGCTCTGCGTGGTGCGCGTACAGACGGCAGACGAAGCGCTCGCGCTGTGCGACGAACATCAATTCGGCAATGGCGTGGCCATCTTCACACGCAATGGTGGAGCAGCCCGTGAGTTTGCGCATCGTGTGCAGTGCGGCATGGTGGGCATCAATGTGCCGATTCCCGTGCCCCTCGCGTTCTACTCGTTCGGTGGATGGAAAGCCTCAGCCTTCGGTGACCACAACCAGCACGGCATGGACGGCGTGCGGTTCTTCACCAAGGTGAAGACCGTCACCACCCGCTGGCCGAAGGACGCGGATGCGGCATCCTTCTCGATGCCTGTGCTTCGCTGAGTCGGTCGATCGCCACACGGCCCCGGGACACGCTTTTCTGGTGTTCCGGGGCCGTGTCGTATCCGCGTAACGAGTGGTCCCAAAACGGACATCTCATTACGAACAGCGCGCCGTACCGGCCTAACACCCTGGGAAGCCGCTAATCACACCTGCGGCTGTCAGTTCTGGTGTCCGGACTCTCCCGGCCATATGCTCAATAGTGGCTACCTGACGGCGACCCCAGTTCGCCAAGCCCTCGTGAGGGGGGTGGTGTTCTCAACCGGAGCAGACCGACCATGATGACCAAACCTCAGAGTCTCGCCCTCTCGTTGCTTTTGCTGTTGGCCGGCACCTCGACGCAGGCCCACGCCCAGAGCATTGGCGGCATGGACCACAGCATGCACAAGATGGGCCCCGAGATCGTGATCCCGAAGGGAGCGATCTACACGAAGGCCGATGTGGAGTTCATGCAGGGCATGATCGCGCACCATGCGCAGGCCATCGTGATGTCTCGGCTCGCCGAAACCAACGGCGCGAACCCGCAGGTTCTCAAGCTCTCGCGCAAGATCGATCAATCACAGATCCCGGAAATTCTCATCATGCAGGGATGGCTCCGGCGGAACAATCAGTTCGCACCGGACACGGCATCCTGGCACACCATGCGCATGGATGGGATGCTCTCCGATGAAGAGATCACAGCCCTCACGGCGGCCAAAGGCGTCGCATTCGACCGCCTCTTTCTGGACGGCATGATCAAGCACCATGCTGGCGCCATCAAGATGGTGGAAGATCTCTTCAAGGCACCCGGCGCCGGCCAGGAAGTGGACGCCAATGTGTTCGCCAATGATGTCGTGACAGCGCAGACCGCCGAGATCGGCATCATGCGCCGTCTGCAAGCCCAACTCCCGCCCAAATGAATCACCAGCCATTCGACCTTCAACCCCCGATTCTCACCACAGGAGCCTGACTCGATGCGCGTCATGCGTAGTATGACCCTTCTCCTGGCAGTGTGCGCCTTCCCGGCCCTCGTGTCGGCGCAGACGTACCCGTCCAGCAAGGATCCCCGCAACAATCTCAAGCCCGGGCGTTTCGACGCCGGCGTTGCGGCGAGCAACATGAAGCTCGTCTCCTTCTCGCCAAAACCGGCGCAGTTCGACACGGTGCGTGGTCTCACCTTCGTGAATTCCGACCTGGCATTCGGAACGCATTATGTCTACCAGGCGAACTTTGCCGGCTTCACGATCTGGGACATCACCGACCCCGCCAAGCCCACCATCGCGTCGGTCACCCGCTGCATCACCTCGCAGGGCGATCCGTCGATCTATGGCCACCTGCTCTTCATATCGGCCGAAGGCGCTGGCAACCGCAACGACTGCGGCGACGGCGGCGTGCAGAACCCGAAGGATCACATGGCCGGCGTGCGCATCTTCGACGTGTCCAATCCGAAGGCGCCCAAGCTCGTGAAGAATGTGCAGACCTGCAAGGGTTCACACACGCATACGGTGGTACCCAGTCCGATCGACAAGAACATCATCTACATCTACGTCTCGGGGCAGCAGGCAGCGCGTCCGGAAACGGAACTCGCCGGATGCAAGAACGGCACCGATCCCGCCGACCCCAGCAATTCGCTCTTCCAGCTCGACATCATCAAGGTGCCGCTCAATCACCCCGAGCAGGCGAAGGTGATTCCCGGTGCACGGATCTTCACCGGCCTCGATGGAGGGGGCGAATGTCGGGTCTTCTGTGCCCCGACGGATCCCCGCCGTGCCGCGATGGCCCGCGCCCGTTCTGCTGAACAGGCTGCCATGCCGGATGGCCCGCGCAACTGCCACGACGTCACGGCATATCCCGCGATGAACCTGCTGGCGGCATCCTGCTCCACGCATTCCATCATGGTCGACATCTCGAACCCCGAGAAGCCGGTTCGCCTCGATGCGCTGATGGATACCAACAACTTCCAGGGGCGACACACCGCCGCTTTCAGCAACGACGGCAAGAAGATCATCCAGACCGACGAGTGGGGCGGCGGTACGGGCCCCATGTGCCAGGCTTCGAGCATGATCGAACTGGGTGGAAACACGGTCATCACGCTGGACGCGAAGAAGAAGCAGACGCAGCGCGCCTACTTCAAGCTGCCGTCGGCGCAGTCCGCCGAGGAGAACTGCGTGTCGCACAACGGCGGACTCATTCCGGTGCCAGGGCGCGACCTGTACGTGCAGGGCTGGTATCAGGGTGGCGTGGACATCATGGACTTCACCGATCCGGACCACGCGTTCGAGATCGCGTATTACGATCGCGGCTCCATCGATCCGCCGAAGCCCGTGGATGTGCCGTCGGCGGCGACGGCTGGTGCAGCCGCGCCACGGGGGAACGGCAACACCATCGGCGGTTCCTGGGGTGCGTACTACTGGAACGGCCTGATCTTCTCGTCGGAACTCGACCGCGGAATGGACATTTACGAACTCACGCCGAGTGAGCATCTATCGGCCAATGAGATCGCCGCCGCCAAGCTCGTGACCTTCAACGAGTACAACCCGCAAAGCCAGCCGAAGATGACCTGGCCACCGGCCTTTGTGGTGGTGCGTTCGTACCTCGACCAGCTGGTGCGCAACAACGGACTTGCGGCGGCACGCACGACCGCGATTGCCGATGCACTCAATGCCGCCGAAATGAAAACCGGTGTGGCGCGCAGCACCGCGCTCACGGCCTTGGCCCTGCAGGTGGACAAGGACGCGGCGGGCGCCAGGGACGGCGCGCGGGTACGCACGATGGCCGGCGAAATCCGGCGTCTGGCCGCGGTGAAGTAGGAGACACGCACGAAGGCTTCCGAACACCGAAGGGCGCTCTCACCGAGGGCGCCCTTCGTCGTTGAACGGAATGAAATCGGCATCGCTCGCTGCACCACTATCGACACCATGGCACGGGTACTCGCATCGGCTGCCGTCACCGGGTGCCGGCATCGAGTGTCGTCACCGGGACCACAGGATCAGGGCGCCACACGCCCCCGCATCCGAGAGCTCGGGCGGCGTCTTCGGATACCACTCGATGCCGAGCAGATCATCCGTGAAGATCTTGTCGAGATCCGGCGGGAGGGTGCTTTCAAACGGATAGACGCGCAGTCCGTCACGTACGACAGCGGTACGACACGACGGAGCGCCGCGTGCAGCGAGGAAGGACTCGTTGTTGGGTCCCATCACGAGGTTCCCACCGGCATCGACCTTGAGCAGGTTGGAGAGGGGCCGCCCGTCGGCGGCCTTGAGCTGCGCCAAGGTAAAGAACCGCCCCTGTGCCTTGGCACGTCGAGCCTCGAAGCCTGCTACCGTGAGCGCGGTGACCACGCCTTTCGGCTTTGGCGCCTCCACGACGGCCAGGATTTCGAATTCAATGGGCATCGGCGTATTCGGCCGGACCATGAAGTTGTCGAAGAACGCCTGGTAGCCCTTCGCCACGGCTTCGACGATATGACCACCGTCGTCGAGGCCCGGGACAGTCACGATGCCAAGCGAATCCGTGGTCCCGGCTTCGATGGTGTGATCGATACTGATCACCGCCCCGCGGATAACCGTGGTATCGCCGGC
This sequence comes from uncultured Gemmatimonas sp., assembly GCA_964586985.1. Taxonomy (GTDB): domain Bacteria; phylum Gemmatimonadota; class Gemmatimonadetes; order Gemmatimonadales; family Gemmatimonadaceae; genus Gemmatimonas. The sequence continues at coordinate 20,073 of CAZPJX010000048.1, forward strand.
CGTCCGAAACCTGAGTGTGACCGGACGGGGCGCGGCATCCTGGGAAGCCAGAGGGCCGGTCAGGACCAGACTGGCAGTCACACCGACCATGGTCAGTGCGAACGCGAGCGAGTGACGGAGCATTTTCGTGGTGTGCAGAGGGATTCCAATGACGGAACCCCGGGTTCAAGCGGGTGCGGGCCCTGCAACATTCTACGCACGCGTTGGACAATTCATTCAAGCAAGGCCGAAGCACCGGCGGACGGAACGTTTCACCCCCGCGCTCACCCCACCGACCATTCAGAGCCAACGGGGCACCCGCTCGACGGCGCGTTCGCAGGTCGCGCAGTCAGAGCGGGACGCTCCCGGGGGCGGGGGGG
>CAZPJX010000049.1:0-20431 GCA_964586985.1 uncultured Gemmatimonas sp.
CCATTCGCTCCGACCCTGCTCGCGCTGCAGGAGGACCGCCGTTCCTTGCAGACGGTGAACGGCCAGACCGTTGCCAAGCTGCTCGCCGATGTGACAAAGCAGGTGGACAGCCTGCGCGCGCTGCTCGAGCCCTCTCCAGCGCGCCCTGCTGGTGATGGCGGCGCCCAGTCCGCTCGTGCCGCACGTGCTTCCGCGCCGGTGGTGTCCAGGACGGTCGCCAATCGCGCCGCCGAAGAAGTGGATCGGGTGCGATCGGTGGTGACGACCTGGTACCGCTACTACAACGGGTATGACCCGCTCTTCTCGTGGTGGGTCACGAGCCCCTGGCAGCGTCTCGATGGCTCTCTGCGGCGCTATGCACAGACGGTGCGCCAGCGGCTTGTGGGAATTCAGGTGGCCACAGCCGGACCGGGAGTGCAGGGCGCTGGGGCGCCGGGCACGGCAGCCGGTAGCCCGCCCGCTGGTGGTGCGCGCAATGCGGCGGCCGCCAACGAACCGATCATTGGAGACCCCATCGGTGCCGAGGGACTGGCCATGGATCTGCGTCACGCGATGATCCCATACACCGCTGAGGAGTTGATCGCCATCGCCGAGAGGGAGTATGCGTTCAGCGAGAGCGAGGCGAAGAAGGCGGCGCGGCAAATGGGATTCGGCGATGACTGGAAGGCGGCCATGGAGAAGATCAAGGACGCCTACGTTGAGCCCGGGCGGCAGCCGGATCTCATTCGAGATCTGGCCAATGAGGCGGAGGCTTTCTTCGACCGACACGAGTGGGTGACCATTCCGGCGCTGGCGAGAGAGGACTGGCGGATGGAAATGCTCTCACCGGAACGCCAGCGCGTGAGCCCGTTCTTCCTGGGCGGCGAGAGCATTCTCGTGTCCTATCCAACGGCGGATATGACCGAGGAGGAAAAGTTGATGAGCCTTCGGGGGAACAACCCGCATTTTTCGCGCGCGGTCGTGTTTCATGAACTCAATCCCGGCCACCATCTGCAGGGCTTCATGACGGCGCGCTACAACGCGCACCGCCGTCTGTTTTCCACGCCATTCTGGAACGAAGGTCAATCACTGTATTGGGAAATGTTCCTCTGGGATCACGATTTTCATGTGAGCCCCGAGGATCGTCTCGGCGCGCTGGCGTGGCGCATGCATCGCAGTGCTCGCATCGTGTTTTCTCTCAGTTTTCACCTCGGCAAGATGACGCCGGAGCAGTGCATCGAGTACCTGGTGGACAAGGTACCCTTCGAGCGCGCGAACTCTGAGGCCGAGGTGCGGCGCTCGTTCAATGGGAGCTATTCCCCTATCTATCAGGCCGCCTACATGTTGGGTGGATTACAATTGCGGGCGCTGTACAAGGAGCTGGTCGTATCCGGTCGCATGAAGGACCGTCAGTTCCATGATGCCGTTCTGCAGGGCGGCCCGATGCCGATCGCCATGGTGCGGGCGCGATTGGCGAAAGTTGCACTCACCCGCGACGGCGCCGCACCGTGGCGGTTCGCGGACCAGCTGCCGGCGCCGAGGCCGTTTCCGGTGAGGTAGCGCACCGGATCGCTCGCGGCGGTACGATCAGAAGGTCGGTGCGACCCCCAGCTGGTCGAAGAGGAAGGCGAAGACATCGGCCGTTTCCTCGATCTGCTTGCGAAGTGAGGAACTGCCGTGTCCGGACTGGATCTCGATGCGGATGAGCACGGGGCTGTCATCGGCCTGCGCTTCCTGAAGTCGCGCTGCGAACTTGAAGGAGTGCGCAGGTACCACGCGGTCGTCGTGGTCTGCGGTGGTGATCAGCGTGGCCGGATAGTGCTCTCCGTCCCGCAGATTGTGCAGCGGTGAATAGGCGTGCAGGTAGCGGAAGGCTTCGGGGTCATCGCTTGATCCATAGTCGGCGATCCAGTTCCAACCGATGGTGAAGGTGTGGAAGCGCAGCATATCCATGACCCCGACAGCCGGCAGTGCCACCCTGGCGAGTGACGGCCGCTGGGTCATGATTGCGCCGACGAGCAGGCCTCCGTTCGATCCGCCCTGGATTGCGAGACGGCCGCTCCGGGTGTAGCCGTTGGCGAAGAGCCATTCGGCGACGGCGATGAAATCGTCGAAGACGTTCTGCTTGCGCTCTTTCATGCCAGCCTGGTGCCAGGCTTCGCCATACTCACCTCCACCGCGGAGGTTAGCCTGCACATACACGCCGCCCTGCTCGAGAAACGCCATGCGCAGCGCGCTGAAGGCCGGTGGCAGGGAGACGTTGAATCCGCCGTATCCGTAGAGCAGGGTCGGGTTGTTGCCGTCGAGCGGGATTCCGATCTTTGCGACGATGAAGGCGGGAACGCGTGTGCCATCCCTGCTGGTCACGAACACCTGACGGGTTTCGAATTGCGAGGGATCGAATGGCAGGGTGGGCGCGCGATGGATGGTACTTTCGCCGGTGGCAATCGTGTAGCGATACACCGTGGCGGGTGCGGTGAACGACGTGAAGGTGTAGTACACCACCTCGGCTCCACGCTCCCCCTCGAAACCGACTACGGTCCCGAGGCCGGGGAGAGTCACGTCGCGCTCATGATGACCGTCGTAGGTGTAGACCGAAACGCGGGATGTGACGTCGTGCAGATAGTGGGCAAACAGCCGCCCGCCGCCGGTGTGTACGGTCTCGAGTGGCTCATCTCTCTCCGGGATCACTGTCTGCCACTGTGCTTCGTCAGGAACGCGCGGATCGATACGCACGACACGCTGATTCGGTGCGCCCCGATTGGTCAGGACGAGTAAGGTGTCGCCGTCATTGTCCAGGACATGCAGCTGATCGGCGAAACCTGGCCAGATGGAATACCAACCGACGTCCGGATGATGCGTGTCCTGCAGGAGGAGTGCGTTGCCATCACTTCCCTGGCCCCGGTCGCTGATCTCTAGGCACGCGTAGCGCTCATCTTCGGTGGTGTCGAGGATGTGGAAGCGTTGCGGATGCGCGGGATCCTGAAAGACCAGGCGATCCTGGGACTGATCCGTGCCGAGCGTATGGTAGTAGACCTGATGATCCAGGTTCTTCGACGAGAAGGCGCCCTCGTCGCGCTGGGGCGCGGGGTAGCGGCTGTAGTAGAAACCATTCCCCTGCCAGGCAATTGCGGAGACCTTGACCCAGTCCACGACGTCGGGCAGCAGCGTTCTGGTTTCGAGGTCCATCACACGGATCTGCTGCCAGTCCGATCCTGCCTCGCTGACCATGTAGGCGATGCGCTGGGCTGTGCCGTCGAACGTGAGACCAGCCACTCGGGTTGTCCCGTCCGTGGAGAGCAGATTGGGATCGATGAGGACCTGCGCGTCGCCTTCCGCCCCCCGCTGCAGAAAGTAGACGGGCTGGTTCTGAAGCCCTTCGTTGTGGGCATAGACCTGCCAGGTACCGCGCTGGATGGGCGCCGAGGTTCTCGAATAGTCCACCAGTCGCGTCAGTCGGTCCCGGAGGGCATCCCGGTAGGGGATGCTGTGCAGAAAGGCCGCCGTAACCGCGTTCTGGGCGGTGACCCAGGCGGCGGTCTCATCGGAGCGGTCGTCTTCCAGCCAGCGGAAGGGGTCTTCGATGCGCTGGCCGTGATAGACGTCGACCGTCTGGTCCTTTCTCGTGGGGGGGTAGGTGAGCCGAATTGCCATAGGAGAGGATCATACCAGCGCGGACGGGAAAACTGGGAAGGCGTGCGCGTGGGGTGGCTCCACTGGCATTGGGACGAGGTGTGGGGTAACTTTTCAAGCTCCCTCGGAACTCGGGGGATGGTGACAGTCCCGGAGGCCGCTGGCCGCCGGTGGCGATGCCACGATGATCCGGTCCGGAAGACTTCGCTTCCGGGGGCCGCGTCGATGGCCTCTCGCAACGAAGTCTCTCGTCGTTCATCGGGTTCACTACCGCGAGGCGGTACGACCGATGGGACGGAACCTCGCAGTCGAAGGACCTGAGCGGGCCCGCAGTGCCGGTGCCCTGGAGTGTACGATGCATCCGTTTATCGAGACCCAGAAAGAGTGGATGAAGGATGTGGCGCCGTTTCGGCCCGGCGACACGGTGCGCGTCAACGTTCGCGTGAAGGAAGGCGACAAGGAGCGTGTGCAGGCGTTCGAGGGCATCTGCATCGCGCGTCGTGGCGGTGGGGTCAGCGAGACCTTCACGGTGCGCAAGGTGTCGAATGGCGTTGGTGTCGAGCGAATCTTTCCGCTCCATAGCCCGATGCTTGCGGATATCGTCGTCGTACGTCGTGGTGCGGTGCGCCGCGCCAAGCTCTACTACCTGCGTGATGTGACGGGCAAGGCCGCCCGCATCAAGGAGCGCAAGGTGGTCCGCCCAACGACGGCCAAGTAGCTCGTACGGCCGGACACGAGCCTCTGGCGACGCGATGGCGCGCTGGAGTCCGATCGAGCGCAGCCTGCGCGCTGCACATGGTCCGCTGCTCGTGGGTGTGGATGAAGTCGGACGGGGCCCTCTCGCGGGCCCCGTCGTCGCATGTGCCATCGTCATGCCGCCCGATCAGCGGGCCATCGCCGGCGTCGATGACTCGAAGCGCCTGACGGCCGAAACACGCGCGCGCCTGGCGTTGCGAATCCGGGAACGGGCACTCGCCCTGTCACTCGGCGCGGCCAGCGTTCGGGAGATCGATCGCCTCAACATCTACCACGCCACCGTGCTGGCCATGCAGCGGGCGCTGGCGCGCATCCCCGCACAACTGGCGGCCTCCCCCGACCATGTGCTGGTCGATGGCATACCACTGCGCACGCTCGGTGTCGCGCACACGGCGGTCGTGAAGGGAGATGCGAAGTGCTATGCCATCGCCTGCGCGTCAATCGTTGCAAAGGTGACGCGCGATCGTCTGCTGACCGCACTCTCCCGGCGGTACACCCACTATGCGTGGGAGCGGAATGCGGGATATGGGACGGCACAGCATCGGCGGGGAATCGCTGAGCAAGGCTTGACGCCGCATCATCGACGGAGTTTCTGTCTCAGTCAGCAGACGGTGCTGCCTCTGAACGATGTCGCAGCGATGAATTCCATCGAGGAAACGGATGACTGAAACAATGCAGGCTTCACCGGTGACCGAGTCGGACGTTTCGGTGTTCCGCCCCGGACTTCTGGCGGGCCAGGTGGTGTTCATCACTGGTGGCGGCACGGGTATCGGTTTCGGCATCTCGGAACTGCTCGCAGAGCTTGGGGCACACGTCGTGATGGCCAGTCGCAAGGCCGGCCCCTTGGAGGCCGCCGTGCAGGCGCTCACCGCCCGCGGCCTCGCGGCGAGTGCGGCGGTGCTCGACGTGCGCGATGCGGAGCGGGTGAAGACGACCGTGCAGGAGGTCGCCGACCGGCATGGACGTATCGACCTGCTGGTGAACAACGCCGCCGGGAATTTCTATGCGCCCAGCGCCACGCTCTCGCCGAATGCCTGGAAGAGCGTCGTTGAGATCGACCTCTACGGCACCTTTCACTGCTCGCAGGCAGTGTACCCCATCATGGCGGCCCAGGGCGGGGGGCGTATTGTGAGCACCTCGATGACCCTGCACTACCGCGGCTGGCCACTGATGGCTCACGCCACGGCCGCAAAAGCGGGCGTTGATGCATTGACGCGCACGCTGGCGGTGGAATGGGCACCCCAGCGGATCCGGGTGAATGCCATTGCGCCAGGACCTATCCCCACGGAAGGTGTGAAGAAGGCGTTCACACCACCCCCTGACTGCGCTGCGTCGGATCTCTTTGCGGCCGCAGAGGAGAAAATGGCCGAATTCGCGCGCATCGGGATTCCACTGGGACGGTGGGGGACGCCCCGGGATATCGCCAACATGGTGGCATTCCTCGCATCTCCAGCCGGTGACTGGATCACCGGCTCGATCTTCGTGGTGGACGGCGGAGAATGGCTGTCCAAGGGAGGGCGCCAGAGCCAGCCCTGAGTGGATCTGCAGGTGCGCCGTGTGTCACGTTCTTGCAGAATGCGGCAAAATCCACGAGCAGTTTGCGTGACAACGGTCACGGGTATCGCAAGAAAGTGGGAAATTGGTGATATACGACACTTCGCGTCCCCCCTCTGTCTGATGACCTTCACGCCGTGGTTCGCACCCGTGGCGCGCGAAAATCTGAAGCGCCGTCGGTACGGGCCAGGCCACACCAGGACACTGAGTCGGTGTGCAGGCTTATCACGAATCGAGGAGGGAATCACATGCGACACATCAAGGTGGTGGCCACGGCGGTGCTGGCGGCGAGTACCCTGAGTGCGTGTGCCACGAAGGGCTTTGTTCGGAAGGGACTGGAAGAACAGCGCGTCGCGCTGTCCTCGGAACGCACCGAGCGGGTCGCGGGTGATGAGGCGCTGCGCGGCGATGTGAATGGGTTGCGCGGGCGAGTGGATAGCCTGCGCACCGACCTGAACGCGCTGCGCGCTGACCTCCAGGTGCTGCGCTCGGAGTACGGTGCGAAGATCTCGGCGCTCGAAGGCGCGGTCACGTTTGCGATGCCGGTACATTTCGGCTTCGATGATGCGGCCGTGCGCCAGCAGGATCAGGCCGCACTCGAGAAGTTCGCTACGGTGGCGCGCCAGCATTACCCCGGTGCCACGATCACGGTGGAAGGTTTCGCGGATCCTGCGGGGAGTGCCGCGTACAACCTCCGCCTCTCGCGGGAGCGCGCAGATGCCGTTCGTGACTTCCTGGTCACCAGGGGGCTCGACGGAGCGCAGCTTCGGACCGTGGGCTATGGCAAGACGCGCCTCGTCCGACCGGGAGCGAAGGGTAGTCAGGACGGTGCCGAGCTCAATCGCCGCGTAACCTTCGTGATCGAAACGCCGGCCACGGCTGCGACCGTCGCCGTCATCTCGGCGAAAGAGTAAGCTGGCCTCCGTCCGATCCCGGACGGGTGCGACGCAGCATCACCGGGCACGGCATGCGGTGCGCGGTTGGCCGGAGGAGCATGGCGCTTGCCGGCTGCACACGGAGACCGGTCGAACGGCGCGGGAGAGGTTTGCCTCCCGCGCCGTTTGTCCGTTCATGGCGGATGCTCGCCGCCGTTTCTCTTCGACCGCGGCAGTTGACCCTCACGGACAAAGCGGTGATCCTTCTTCGTCGCATGGACGATGCAGTTGCGCCCCGTACGACCGGGTAGCTCAGTCGGTAGAGCAGCGGACTTTTAATCCGTAGGTCGTGGGTTCGATCCCCACCCCGGTCACGGGCACGACGCAGGGCGCGTTGACGCCACCTCACGGCCATCCGATTCAGGTCGCGCGCCCAGTTCCCCTTCCCCGCGCTTGCCAATGCTTTTTCGGACGACCCGGGCGCTGAGCGCCGCAATCACGGCCTTGCTGCTCCTCGCCACCCCCAACCCGGTGGCGGCCCAGCTCGGACTCGGCTCGAAGCCGATCACGTCGGATACCGCCACACCCGTTTCGCCGGCCTCACCGCGTGCGGCTGTACGGGATTTCCTGCGGTTGTCCAATGCGGGAGACTGGACGGCGGCGGCCGACTATCTCGTGGTGTCCGCCGATGAGCGCGAGCGTGCGTCTGTCCTGGCACGCCGGCTGAAGTCCGTGATGGATCAACGATTGGCGCTCGACCTCAACTCCCTATCTCCGTCGGTAGCTGGAGATACCACGGATGGCGACAGGGAGGGTGATCGGATTGGTGTGATCATTGGCGCCGAGGGCCGTGAGGAACCACTGCGGCTCGTGCGTCTCGCAGGGACTCCGGTGCGTTGGGCGTTCTCGCGCGCCACGGTGAGCAGCATCGATGCCTGGTATGACGCCCTGGGCGCCCCATGGGTACGGGAGCGGGTCCCTGCATCGCTGTTGCATGAAGGCCCGCTCAATGTGTACTGGTGGCAATGGATCGGCATCGGAATCGCGCTGCCGATTCTGGTGCTTGTGGCGTGGCTGCTGGGGGCCGTGCTGCGGCGTGTGCTCGCACGGATTGCCGCGCGCACGGTGACGACCTGGGACGATCTCCTGCTGGTGCATCTGCGCGGTCCGTTCCGCCTCTGGGCCGCTGCGGTTGTGGCCGAACCACTGCTCTCCGTACTCGCGTTGAATGCGCGTGTGGTCGCCTTCCTCGGGGCCGTGACGCGCGGCATGGTGTTGCTCGCATTTTTCTGGGCACTGCTGCAGGTCATTCGTATTGCGCAGTCCCGTCTCGAAAGCGCGGCTTCGGCAACCGGACAGGATACCCAGGCGCGAACGCTCGTGCCGCTGCTGGGGAACCTCCTGCGGGTCATCCTCACGGTTGTCGGGTTGCTGGTTGCCCTGTCGCAGTTCGGATATCCGGTGGGTACTCTGCTGGCAGGTCTGGGCATTGGCGGCATCGCCGTGGCGCTCGCCGCGCAGAAGACGATGGAACATCTCTTCGGCAGCGTGAGTCTCGCCGCGGACAAGGTGCTGCGCGTGGGGGATTGGGTGAAGACCGGTAGTGGTACCGAGGGCGCGGTTGAGCGGATTGGACTCCGGTCAACCAGCATCCGCACCATGGAACGCACGATCGTGCGCGTGCCCAATGGCCGTCTGGCTGACGATCGGGTAGAGACCTTCAGCGCACGTGACCGGATTCTGTTTCGTACCGATCTCGATCTCACCTACGACACCAGTCGCGAGGCCTTGGCTCGCATCCGGGATGAAATCGAAGCTCTGTTGCGCGCCCATCCCAATACCTGGCCCGATGTCGTGCGGGTGAACATTACGGCGTTCACCGACTCGGCGATCCGCATGAACATCCTCATGTGGGTACACACCACGGATTTCGAGGCCTACCTGCGTATCCGCCACGATCTCTTCCTGGAATTCATCCGGATCGTCGAAGCCCAGGGCTCTTCGTTTGCCTTCCCCTCCCGGACCGTCTATCACGTGCGTCAGGATGCCGACCCCCACAGGCCGGGGTTCCCGCCGCACTTGGTGGATTAGCGGCTCGGGCCACGATCGTGACGCCCCTCGCGTTGTTCTTCACGCTGGCCCTGCTGCGGCAGGCCGACGTGCAGGTGCCCCCGCCGGCACTGCTGGCGTCAGAGCTCTCGGCCACGCTGCTGCAGGGAGCCGTCACCACCGGGGTCGCTGCGCTGTGCGCGCATCTCTACGTCCGCTACCGCCGATCCTGGTTCGGGTGGTTCGCCGTGGCCTGGGGCGTGTACGTCGCGCGTCTCTTCTGTATTCTGAGCTTCCTGCTGACTGGCCAACGCGTCTGGCTCTACTGGCATCAGGTCACCACGGGGTGGACCGCGCTCGCGTTGCTCTGGGCGTCGCTGGTTTTCTCACGGCATCTGCCGTTTCGCGCGGCGTATTTGTGGCTTGGTCTGTTCCCTCCGCTCTGGTCGTACATCGCGATCTATCAGCTCGATCACTTCCTGTGGGCCGCGTTGCCGGCGGTGCTGTTCCTGAGCGGTGCGACGGCCTGGACCGGCTGGGTGTTCTGGCGTCATCACCGCATCGCACACTCGTCGGGCGCGCGCGTCCTCGCGATCTCCTTCGCCCTGTGGGGACTGCATCACCTCGACTATCCATTCCTCCGCGCCCAGGGTGCCTGGTCGCCGTGGGGATACTATCTCGACATCAGTTTCGTGTTGCTCGTGGCGGCGGGGCTGGTGCTTCTTGTCCTCGATGATCTCGGACGTGGCGTCAGAGCCCTCAGTGCGCTCTCCGGAGATCTGCAGCGACGGGCCTCGGGACAGCAGCAGGATCACGATCTGGTCGCCACGTTGCTGGGGCGGCCGCTTGCACTGCCAGGTGTACGCGGGGCGGCCATGTTTCTCTTTGATGTGGCGCTGCCAGTTGAAGGTGCATCGCCATCACGTTCCTCTGCGCCTTCAGCGTCACGGTCAGCCTCTTCACCTCCGCCGAGCGCGATGGACCCGGAATGGGCTGTGCGCACTAGCAACACCAAGGGATCGGAGCACGGGCCATCACCTGAGCTGGTCCACCCACTCGGCGGGGATGCCCCTGGCGACTCCAGCGAGAAGAGCGCGAACGGAGAGGAGTCCACGGCCGATGTCATGGAACGCGTACTGGCCCGAGCGCATGCACGTGGTGAGGTCGCGCCGCCCGCCGATGCACTGGCCCGTGGACGATTCATCAGCGGGGCAGGGGTCTGCAGCACCTGGACCGGAGAGGTTGCGAGGCACGAGGTCCATGACGCGTTGGTGCGTATGCGACTGACGCGGCGTCCGCAGACTGTGGCTGCAGCGGGCGCGCAGCCTTTTGTCGCCGTGTTGCCCGTGGGGGTTGGGGTTCACCCGGTGGGCGCATTGGTCATGGCCGGTGATGTGCGCAACCCGTTCACGGCACTCGACGATGACTTCCTGCTCGCCCTTGGTCAGCAGGTGGGTGCGGCACTGGATCAATGGGCACTCGATCGGCAGCTCGCTGTACGGACCAGGGCGCTCGAACGCCTCTCGGCGCGCATGGTCCGGCAGCACGAGGAAGAACGACGCCGGTTGTCGCGCGAACTGCACGACGAGACGGCCCAGGTGTTTTCCGCCGTCAAGATGCAGCTCGAAGCGTTGCGTCCACTCCTGCATCCCGACGCATCGCCCCGACTCGACCGCACGCTGTCGCTTGTCGACACCGGTATCGCATCGATTCGGCAGGTGACGAGTGACCTGCGGCCCACGTTGCTCGATGACCTCGGGCTTCGGCCGGCATTGCATTCCCTCGTCACGGATTTCACCGAGCGCACGGGCCTCGTGGTGGCCTTTGGCGCACCAATGACCCTGCCACCCCTCCCCGATGATGCCGATCTCGCGGTCTTCCGTGCGCTACAGGAAGCACTCAGCAACATCGTGCGTCACGCGGAAGCCCGACGCGTCGAGGTGACCGTAGGTGTGAGGGATGCAGTGCTCACATTGGTGGTGCGTGATGATGGCCACGGGTTTCCCACGCTGCACAATGGCCGACTCAAGGATACCGAGCATCGCATGGGATTGACGGGGATGCGCGAACGACTGTTGGCCGTGGGGGGATCGTTGGTCGTTGCCAATCGCACTCCAGGCGCCGAGCTCACCATCTCGGTACCGTGCCGCTCCGATCAATAATGAGGCACCTGCGAGAGCTGACCGCTGCAACGGCGGTGCCGGTGGCGGGGGCGGGGGCGACCGATCGCGTCATCGTCCCGGGTGTGTGGTGCATGGGTTCGATTTCCGTCGATAGTATTCGTTCCACATGAACGTCCCTACCGCCGCCACTGTACCGATCCGCGTCCTCATTGCCGACGATCATGCGCTCGTCCGCGAAGGCCTGCGCTATGTCCTCGACGCCGATCCGGGTATCGAAGTGGTGGGTGAGGCTTCGAACGGGCGAATCGCCGTCGAGCTCGCCCTGCAACATGTCCCCGATGTGGTGGTGCTCGACATCACGATGCCGGAGGAGTCGGGGCTCAAGGCCGCCGGTCGCCTCCGAGAGGCGCTTCCGAACACACGGGTGTTGCTCCTGAGCATGCACGACCAGGGGGAGTATGTGCGTGAGGGCATGCGAATCGGGACGCACGGGTACCTGCTCAAGGACTCGGCGGGTGAAGAGCTGCGTGCAGCCATTCGGGCTGTGCACGCTGGTGGAACGTTCTTCAGCCCGGCGGTGGTCCGGCGTCTCACATCTACGGAGGCATTGCAGGCGGATGCTCCCGACGCGCCACTGGACTTGCTCACCCCCCGTGAGCGCGATGTCCTGACAGGGGTGGCTCGGGGCCTCACCAACAAGGCGATCGCCGCTGAGCTGGGCATCAGTCGGCGCACCGTGGAAGCCCACCGCGAAAGTCTCATGCGGAAACTGTCCATCCATTCGGTAGCTGGGCTTACACGTTTCGCGCTGGAGACAGGCCTGATTACGGGTTCCTGATGTGGTCCTGAGGATTCCCGGGTACAGCGTACTGCTCCAAGTGAGGTGGGGGCTGAGGCGAATGCGGGAAGGAGGATGGCGCCTGCCTGGGGAAACGGGTACCCGTCGGCTGCTTCAGAGGTTATAACACTAGTCTGGCGATGAGGAGCTGCCGACGTCTCCGCATCCGTCCCTGGTTCCTTCCTGTGCCGCAGCATGTCTGATTCTTTCTTCCCATCCCTGCGGACGGTATTGGTCGCCTGTTGCGTCGCGGTTCTTTCGGCGTGCGCATCCGCACCGTGGCGTGGTCCGGTGCGAGATCCGGCGGGGGCTCCGCTGGTCACACCGGAGGCTGCAGCGAGCGCGGCGAGTTCTTTCGGCTCGGACGGCTGGCGCGCACCGCCTGTGCAGCCCGCCGCCGTTGACACCGCCTCAGGTGATGAGGTTGTACAGACGGCGTTGGCGGTGTTTGGAGATATCGGGGCAGGGATGCGGGACAGTTTGGAGGTGGTCGAGCCCGAGTGGGACCTCGACGTGCGATCGTATGAGGCGCACGAGCGGGTGGCGCACTATGTACAGCTCTTCAGCAACTCGGCACGCGAGCGGTTCTCCGCGAGGTTGTCCAAGGGGACGAAGTACGAGCCGATGATTCGCGCCAAGCTGCGGGCCAACGGCATGCCGGAGGACCTCACCTATCTGGCCCTCATCGAGAGCGGATACGATCCACATGCCTACTCTCGCGCGGCGGCGGTGGGCATGTGGCAGTTCATGAGCAGCACGGCGCGTGATATCGGACTGCGCGTGGATTGGTGGGTGGACGAGCGCCGCGATCCGGCACGGGCGACTGACGGAGCGATCCGGTTCCTCGGTGACTTGCGTGAGCAGTTCGGGTCGTTCTATCTGGCCGCTGCCGCATACAATGGCGGCCCGGGGCGTGTCTCACGCGGCTTGACCCGCTTTGCGGAGGAGTTGGAGGGGGTCGAGGGGGAAGATCGGTTCTTCGCGCTCGCGGAGAAGGACTATCTGCGCGCCGAGACCAGGAACTACGTTCCGCAACTCATCGCAGCGGCACTCGTCGCCAAGTCCCCCAATCGGTACGGTATCGTGCTGGATTCGCAGCCACTTTACCAGTACGACTCGGTGTTCGTGGTTCCCGGGACGAGCCTTGCGGCGGTCGCGAAGGCCAGTGGGGCCTCCTTCCCGGATCTACGCGAACTCAATCCCGCGTTGCTTCGTGGGATGGCCCCACCCGACACGTCTATATGGGTACGGCTGCCTGTCGGGACGGCGGAGAGCACGCGCGCCGTGCTCGACACTCTGTCCAAGGTGCAGGGGGCGGAAACCACGAAGCTGACTCGCGCTACATCAGCTGCGGCCTTCGCCAGCCGGCATGGGGTCACGCTGAAGCAGCTTCGCTGGTTCAATCCCAAACTGCGGGTCTCCTCCAAGGGACTCCTTTCAGCTGGACAGTCGGTCCGCGTACCCGATCGGGCGACACTCAGCTATGCGCTTGAGGTCCCCGATCCATCCATTGAACGGTACGGCACGACGACTTCCTCGTCTTCGTCGTCCCGCGGTGTCCACGTCGTGAGGCGTGGAGAAACACTGGGAGGGATTGCCCGCCGCTACGGCCTCACGACAGCGCGTCTGCAAGCCATGAACGGGATGCGTGGAACCAAGCTGATCGCCGGTCAGACCATTCGGGTGCGAGGCTCCACAGCGGCATCCAGGAGGAGCGGGGCGAAGGCCACAGGCGGAAAGTCTGCGTCCGGAAAATCGGCCTCCGGCAAAAGCTCGGCGGCAACGAAGACCAAGGCCAAGGTTCCCAATGGCAAAGCGTCGGCGCCCGGTGCCTCGAAAATCAAGGCTTCCACGGGCAAGGCCCCGACGAGCAGGAAGCCTGCCACCAAGAAGCCTGCCACCAAGCAGCCTGCCACCAAGAGGTAGGTGGCAGGGGTTGGTTAGTCGAGTGTACCCCGGCCGCGATAACCGCGCGTGATAATGGTCTCGTATCCGTTTGCGGGGCTCAATCCCATGGCCAATGCTGCATGGACCGCCGTGGGGCCGCGGTTGTAGACGAGCAGCGCCAGCTTCAAATCGCCCTTGTATTCACGAATCAGTGTCCGGAGATACCGGAAGCCGATACGCAGGTTGACATCGGGCTCCAGCAATTGCTCCCGGGTTACGTGGGGTTCAAATACCCGGGCCGTTCCAAGCATGAGCTGCGTCAGACCAATAGCCCCGGCTGGGCTGAGAGCCTTGGTATCGAAGACGCTCTCCACCCGGACCAGGCGGAACCCAAGTTCTGGCTCCAGGCCCGCGGTGATGGCGGCATCATAGATGCGCCGAGCGAGATCCGGTTTGATCCGGTACTTGGTGCTGTAGGAGAAGATGTGGTGCCAGCGGCCCAGCGATTCGCGCTGTTCGCGCTCTCGCGGATCCGGGGCGAAGGCAAACACCTGTGCGCTTGGCGTCTGCTTCACCCGCTTGAGTACGGCGCCCGCCGGCCGCCAGAGTGGCTGCACATCCAGCGGTTTCACCCGGGGGCCGGCGACGGTGACCTGGGGGCCACTACCGCCAACTGCCGCTTCGGAAGCCAGCACGCCCGGATGGGGCGTATCGGTGCCGGGTGTTCCCGCCGGGGTGCGATCCGGCTGCAGGAGCACGGCGGCTGCCAGGACGATCATGCTTGCGGTTCCAGCACGCGAGAGGCGACGGCGGGCCGAACGACGGGACATCCGTCGTCGGCGTGCGCGCGCAGTTTCGCGGCTCTGTTCAACGTCTATTGGGTCGTGCATTGGCCCTCCTCTTCATCGGTCGCTACGGACTACCGATGAAATCTCCCGACATGCCGCCGCGTTTCTCGCGCAGCACGATGTTCGAAATCATCATGGTCCGGTCGATCGCTTTCGCCATGTCGTAGATCGTCAGGAGAGCTACGGACACGGCGGTCAGCGCTTCCATTTCCACCCCGGTCTGGGCGGTGGTATGGACGGACCCTTCCACGATACAGCCGGGAAGGGATTCATCGAGACTAACCCGGACCTCGATCCCCGACAACGGGAGGGGGTGGCAAAGCGGAACGAGCTCAGCCGTTCGCTTGGCTGCCTGAATTCCGGCCAGTCGTGCCACCGGGATAACGTCACCCTTCTTTAATGTGTTGTCCCGTATTGCTTTGAAGGTGTGCTCCTGCATGAGAATCTGCCCGCTGGCGATCGCTGATCGTACGGAAATCGGTTTGTGACCGACATCAACCATTTTGAAATTTCCGCTGCCATCCAGGTGTGAAAACTCGCGCGCGACGTCCGACATGATGGATTTCAGGGGTTGAACGTGCGGTGGAGGGAAGCCAGGAGCGAGGCGGAGAGCAGTTGTGGACTCACATTACCCTGCGCCCTCTGTTTGATCTCCTCCACGATGACAAGCGTCGAGGCAGCGCGTCGGATATCACTCTCCCGTCCGTGCGCATCGCCTGATGGTGGGAGCTGCTGAGTCAGTTCCCGGGCTCGCGCGTGCAAGAGGATCGTCAGGGCATCCAGAGTGTCGCTGAACTCACCTCGTGCGCCGGACACACCCTGGCTCGCCGCCACCTTGATCCGTTCTGCCGCGCCCTCTGGGGACGCCGGCGCGAGCGCGGCGTTGAGCAGCCGACGTGCCGACGCGAAGGCGGCGCTTATGGAATCGCCTGCCAGGAGCTCTCCGGGGGCGCCTTTGGCCCGTGCCAGCAACTCCTCTCTCGGGGTTCGCGAAAACTTCCGTTGAACGGCCGGGTCGTCGAGAAAGGCGTGCAGATCTCCTGCAGGGAGTGGAGGAACCCGTACCGTCATCACACGGGACCTGATGGTCGGCAGCAGTGCCCCTGGTTCGCTGGAGGTGAGGAGGAGGGTCGTACCCACTGGTGGCTCTTCCAGGAGCTTGAGGAAGGCATTCGCGGCTTCATCGGATCCGGTCTGGCTCACCATGCGTTCGGCGTCGCCAATGACAATTACCTGACGCGATGCCATGGCTGGACGCATGGCTGCCGTGAGGACGAGCGCACGAACGGCGTACAGATAGATTGCTTCCGATCCGGAGGTGGGACCCCAGAGTCCATCGGCCTCCATACGCTCGCGAACGGCCTCTGCGAGATCTGCCTTCACCTCATCCGTCGAGTCCTTCCCGTCCTTGATGCGTGGCCGTGGAAAGAACCAGTGCAGGTCCGGGTGCGTCGCCCTTTCGGCATTTCGGCAGTGCTGACAGGTCCCACAGGGCTCGGCGAGATGCTCGCGCATGGCCCGGTCGCACAACAGGAACTGCCCGAGCCACAACGCCAATCGCTGCTTGCCCACGCCACGACCGCCCTGCAGCAGCATGCTTGCCGGGAGACGCCCCTCAACAGCGGCGGCCGTCAGACGTGTTCGCAGTGCGTGATGACCGTAGAGCGGGCGAAGGGGCATATCTTTCCAATCTAACGCGCCTGTCCCCAGACCTCTTGTCTGCTCCCACGCTCGCCTCCGCTTTCCCCTCCACGAACGTGCGCCTCTCTTTCTGTCGTGCCGGGATGCTGCTGCTATCGATTGCCCTGCCCGGGGCATCGCGCGCGCAAACCGCCAGCTCCGTGGGCACCCGTCCCGCGCCACGTCCGCCCGTCAGTGGTCAGCCGGTGCGCGCCCGAGCCGTTGGGCTGGCACCCGGTATTTTCTCACCGGGTCGGAACAACGCCATCACCGATGTGGCAGGGGTCAGGGTTGGGCAGGTGACGATCAGCGACGGTGATTCACTCCGGACCGGCGTGACCGCCATTGTCCCGCACGGAGGAGATCTCTTTCGCGACCGCGTTCCCGCAGCGCTGCATGTGGGCAATGGGTTCGGCAAGCTGCTGGGAGTGACCCAACTGCGCGAACTTGGAGAGATCGAGACCCCCATCGTGCTCACCTGCACCCTGTGCATCTGGCAGGCCGGTGACGCACTGGCGCAATGGATGCTCGCACGTCCCGAGAATGCGTCGGTGCGGTCGATCAATCCAGTTGTCGGGGAAACCAACGATGGTCAGCTCAATGCGACGCGGGCCAGGCCTGGCATTGGAGCCGCTGTACATCGCGCCCTCGCGTTGGCGGATAGCGGTCCCGTAGCCGAGGGCAGCGTGGGCGCCGGCCATGGGACGGTCATGTTCGGCTGGAAGGGGGGCATCGGCACGTCGTCCAGAGTACTGCCCGCCTCATTGGGCGGCTACTCGGTGGGCGTCCTCGTGCAGGGGAACTATGGCGGCGTCCTGCAGATGATGGGCGTCCCCATCGGTCAACTGCTTGGGCGATACGCGTTTCAGCGTGACGCAGCTCCGGCGGGCACGAGGCGTCCACCCGGCGGCGGTGACCTCGGCGCCGAGCATGGCGACGGGTCGTGCATGATCGTGATCGCCACCGACGCACCGATCCTGTCGCGCAACCTCGAACGCCTCGCTGCCCGCGGCATCATGGGGCTGGCTCGAACGGGATCGAGTGCTTCGAATGGATCGGGGGATTACGTCCTGGCCTTCTCCACGTCGCCCGCTGTGCGTCGGAACCCTGATGCGAACGTGAATAGCATCACGGAGCTGGGGAATGATCAGATGTCCGCGCTCTTCCAGGCCGTCACCGAAGCGACCGAGGAGGCGCTGTACAACGCGCTGCTCATGGCGACATCCGTATCCAGTCGCTCGGCTCGTGTGGACCCCGTACCTGTGGATTCCGTGAGACGTTTACTGCGGGTCAGGGGAATTCAGTAACTGAGCCGTAGCAGGTCTGCCAGTACGGCGCCGGCCGTCGCCAGGCCTCCGGCCCCCGGTCCTTGAAACACCAGTGAACCCGCCGAGGCACTCTCGATCACGATGCGATTGAAGGGGCCGGTGACACTCGCCCAGGGATCGTCACCGCGCACGCGGGTGGGTAAGATCCGCGCGACGAGGTCATCGCCACTGCGTTCGCAGGTAGCCAGAAGCTTTACGCGATCGCCCTGGAGCGCCGCCTGTGCTGCCCACAGCGCGACCTCGGCGTCGATGCCGCGGCGCGTTACATGCAGCGATGCGGGCTCGACGCCGAACGCGAGCCAGGCCAGCACGCGGAGCTTGTCCTCCACATCCTGTCCGTTCAGATCGCGGGTGGGATCGGCTTCAGCATAGCCGAGGTCCTGCGCGATGGCGATCGCATCAGGGAGGGTCCTGCCTTCCGCCACTTGACCGAGTACGAAGTTACTCGTGCCATTGAGGATCCCGCTGACACGCGTGATGCCGACACCGGCCGCTCCGGAACGAACGCAGCGGACAATGGGAATGGCGCCGCACACCGCGCCTTCGAAATCGATGCGCGTGGCGTGATGCGTGGCGAGACGCTGCAGGCTCTCGCCACGTTCCCCGAGCAGGGCCTTGTTGGCCGTGACGACACGGATCCCTCGTGCGAGTGCTGCCTCCACCAACGTACGTGCGACGTCGGTCCCACCGATGACTTCCACCAGCACATCGATGTCATCCCCCAAGAGCTGGCTTGGGTCGGTGATGCAGGCACCGGGCGGTGTGATGCCTTTGGCAATGGCATCAATCAACGCCGGTCGCTCGCGCGTCGCGTCGCGCACCAGTACGCGCTCCACCCGTACCAGCGGGACCTCGGTGGATTGCCCCGAGTGTTCTGTAGGCCGGCTGGTCAGCAACTCGAGAAGGCCTCCACCCACATGCCCGCATCCCGCTAAGGCCACGCGGAGCGGCCGCACGGTCGGTGGCGCTGGCTTGCAGTGCACCGGCGAATCTTCGCGACGGGTCGTCCGCGCTGCGGCGGCACGGAGGGCGTCGCTCAGGATTTTCGACACGCGCTCTCCTTCCAGCAGAAAGGCATCGTGCCCGTGCAACGATGGGAGATCCACATAGGTGGCACCAGCGGCCCTGGCCCACTCCCGCACGGAGTCGGCGGGGTAGAGTAGATCGCCCGGAATGCCGACCCCTGTGAGGCGATCGGCCACCGGCTCGAGTGCTGCGGCAATCCCACCACGGCCCAGGCCGACGTCGTGCACGTCCATGGCGTCGATCAGGGCACCATAGCTGGTTGCGTCGAAGCGGGCGACGAGACGCTCTCCATGCGCGGTGAGCCAGGCATTGACCTGGAATGCCCCGTGCACGTCGCGTGAGCGGCCGAAGCGTTGCTCAAGGCTCTCAGGGGTGCGGTAGCTGAGCATGCCGATCATGCGGGCGAGTGCCAGCCCATCGTGCGCACCGCCGATGGCGATGGCGCGACGCATCAGGGCGTTCCACGCGAGCCCTTGAGCCGTCTGCGCGGCGGGGGCCGCGAATACCACCGCTCCACGCACACGCTCAGGGAAACTGGCCGCAAACTCGAGAGTGACCATGCCCCCCAGCGATCCGCCACAAATCAGCAGTGGTGCCTGCACGCCAAGGCTATCCAACAAGCGCGCGAGGACACGCGCCTGATCGCGCGTAGTGATTGGTGGCAGGGCATGTGGATCCGTATTGCTCGGACCCGTCGTCCCATCACACCCACCCAACAGGCTGGCAGACAACACTGCGTGGCGGCTGGGATCGATGACACGTCCTGCTCCGATGACGTTCTTCCACCAGGTGCTTGCGTCGGCTGTTCCAGTCAGGGCATGGACCACCAGTATCACGTTGTCCGCGGCCGCGTTGATTTCGCCTTCGAGACGGAAGTGCACATCGATCTGCGGGATCCGATCACCGCTGTCGAGGGGCAGGTCGTACAGGGCGATACACTCGTCCGTACAGAGCGCTGCCGCCGGGGACACACTCATGCCGCGCTCCCGACCTGAGGACGATCCGTGGTTGCGGTGGAAGGTGCCTCGGTGGTTAGGTCCGCGCTCGCGGCGTGCGCGAGGGCACGATCCAGATCGGCAATCAGATCGTCGGCGTCTTCGAGGCCGACGGAGAGACGGACGAGATCGGGGGTGACGCCGGCGGCATGACGTTCGGTGTCGCTCAATTGTTCATGCGTGGTCGTCCAGGGATGGATGACCAGACTCTTGGCATCGCCCACATTGGCGAGGAGCGAGAAGAGTTTCGTTTCGCGGATGAAGCGACGCGCTGCGGCTTCGCCGCCGCGCACGCCGAAGGTGAGCACGCCACCAAAGCCGCCCTGGAGATACTGTTGGGCATTCCGGTGCGTGGGGTGCGAGGGCAGACCGGGATACTTCACCCAGGTCACGGCCGGATGGGCCTCGAGATGCTGTGCCACGCGCAGGGCATTGGCGCTGTGCTGACGAATGCGGAGCGGCAACGTCTCCAGTCCCTGCAGGAACAGGAAGGCGTTGAACGGCGAGAGCGCGGCACCGATATCGCGGAGCAACAGAACCCGAAGTCGGATGGCGTAGGCGATGTTCGCACCATTGAGATTGCCGAACACCTTGGAGAACACCAACCCGTGATAGGCCGGCTCTGGCTCCTGGTAGAAGCTGCGGAACCGCGACGTGCTCCCCCAGTCAAAGTTGCCGCTGTCAATGACCACGCCGCCGATGCTGGTCCCATGACCACCAATCCATTTGGTGGCACTGTGAATGACAATGTCGGCGCCGTGAGCAATGGGGCGGGTGATCAGGGGCGCGAAGGTGTTGTCGACGACGAGCGGCAGGTTGTACTGATGCGCGAGGATCGCGAGCGCCTCGAGGTCGGGGAC
>CAZPJX010000050.1:0-10334 GCA_964586985.1 uncultured Gemmatimonas sp.
GGCCAATGATCTCGCCCTGCGTCAGATCAAGCGCCAGTTCCTCGAAGGTCTCGCGAACCGCGGTCATCTGGAGCGAGGTATCGCCTTCCTCGTGCCGGCCGCCGGGCAACGCCATATGACCGCTCCAGGGATCTCCCGCCCGTTCCGCACGCTTGATGAACAGGAGTTCCGGCTCGTCATCCACCACCCGCAGCGCGGCAGCGACTGCCGCCAGACGCACCCCCGGCGTTCCATCCGCATCGACCGCGGTGCGCGCCGCGAGGCGCCCGACCAACCGCGACACATCGGCCTGACGGAGCGCCCGCTCTAGCACCGCACGCGTCGACCTCAGTCCGCCACTTCTCCACCCGACGCCACCCACTCGCGGAAGCCGCCGGCCAGCGACGCGACATTCGAATACCCCATCTCACGGAGCGTCAACGCCGCCAACGCCGAGCGGTTGCCGCTGGCACAATACAGCACCACGCGCGCATCCCGCGGCACCTTCGCCTCAACCTGGCTTTCCAGAACACCCCGCCCAATGTACTGGGCAGGCTTGGCGTGCCCCAGACTCCACTCGTTCTGTTCACGGATATCGATCAGTACCACGCTTTCTCCACGCGCGAGCTGATCCTGGACCTCGCGCGGTGTGATTTCGCTGATCTGAGCCTTCGCTTCGGCGATGAGTTGCTGGGCAGTCTTCATAATTGGAAATCCGGTTACCGGTGAATGCTCATCCGTCGTGAGGAACAGAACGATGGACGGACAATGTCCGTCCCTCCACATCCAAGGTCGCGAGCGCGCCAAGCGGCAGTGTCCACTGATCATCAATATGTCCAAGTGGCACGCCGAGCAGCACGGGGACCTGCAAGGCATCGGCGACATCCTGAACGACCGCCGACAGCGCACGGGTACCGTCCGACGTCGAGTCGGAACAGTTCGAAAACTGACCAAACGCGAACCCGGCGCACCCGTCAAAGGCTCCCGCGAGTCGGAGTTGCGTCAGCATCCGATCCAGACGGTAGGTGGGCTCGTCGATATCCTCGAGGACCACAATGGCCCCACGGAAATTCATAGCCCAGGGAGTGCCGCAGAGTGACGCGATGAGGGCCAGGTTCCCTCCAGTCAGTCGCCCGGTCACAACGCCGGGGACCACCGGGACCGCACCCTGCGCGTCAAGCACGATGGAGGACTGGTTCGTGGCCACCATACGCTCGAACCAGGCACGCGTGAACGGCGTGAGTGCCGACCGGGCGGTTGGGCCATGGTAGCTCACCAGGCCAGCCCGCTGCCAGGCCGAGTGCAGGGCCGTGATATCGGAGTACCCGATCAGGGCCTGCGGCGTGGCCCGGGACGCCATGCACGTCAACGCGTGGTCGATCTGTGGCAGCAAACGGGCTGCACCATACCCGCCCCGCAGGCACCAGATCGCGTCGATGGAGTCGTCGAGGAGCGCACCCACCAGATCCGCACCACGTTGGGCATCGTCGCCAGCGAAGTATCCGGTGCGTGCCAGCGCATGCGCCCCCACCACCGCGTGCCATCCGAGCGACTCGGCCGTCGCCACTGCCCGTTCGATCTCGTGAGGTCCCTTGAGCGGCCCCGATGGAGACACCAGGGCAACCCGTGCGCCCGGCCCGAGAACTGCGGGCTCCCGCAAGGCCGACACGGATACCGGACCGCGAGGCACCGTGGAAGCCGGCATCAGGACGTCAGAGCACGGGCACGATCGAGATACGCCGCTCGCATACGCAAGGTCACAGGCCCCGGCGTACCTGGGCCCACGATCTCGGCATCGATGCGGGTGATTGGCAGCACAAAGCTTGTCGCACTGGTCAGGAAGCACTCATCGGCGGTCCGCGCCTCGTCCACCGAGAACGCCCGCTGCTCGAGGCGGATGCCAAGATCCTGTGCCAGGCCAATGGCAACATCGCGCGTGATACCCGCCAGGATGTCATGGGACACGGGCCGGGTGTAGAGCACGCCGTCCTTCACGATCCACATGGTGCTGGAGCCACCTTCCGTGACGAGGCCGTCCTCATGCATCAACGCCTCGAACGTCCCCGCGACCCGTGCCGCCTGCTTGGCCAGCACCTGCGCCAGCATCGAGGTCGACTTGATATCACACCGCTGCCAACGCAGATCGGGCACGACGTGCACGGCGATCCCGCCAGCGTTGGGGTCGTCACTCAGACGCTTGGGGCGCGCATAGGCAAAGGCCGTCGGTTTCACGGTGGCTGGGAACGGGAAATCCCGCTCCGCCTCACCGCGTGTGACTTGCAGGTAGACAAGCCCTTCCTCGATGCCATTGACGCTGGCCAACTCCTGCATCACTGACAACCACTGCCCATTGGGCAGTGGTTCCGGCATGCCGATCTCGCCGAGTGAACGCGTCAGACGAGCCAGATGCAGGTCCGCGTCGAGGAGTCGTCCCTGGAACACGGCCGCCACTTCATAGACGCCATCACCAAAGAGCACGCCGCGATCGAAGATGGAGAGCTTCGCCTCCGACTCAGGAACGAAGTGGCCGTTGATCCAGCAGGTACGCATGACAGGAACCGGAGAGATGGGGAACGTGGAACGACGATCCCCGAAAGATACACCATGCGTTCCCACGATCACGGACGCAACGCTCTGGTGACACACACCCATCCAGGACCCGGCATCATGGCCTCGTGCTCTCTCTCCGTGCTGCCGCCCGCCTCCTCGCCGATGCCGACTCCCACGCGGCGTTGCGTCGCCTTGCCCCCGTCCTGGGCTTCCAGGGGCCTCCCGCAGTCATTCCCGCCCCCATCCGTCGCGCACTCGGGCTGCAGGGACTCGTCCGAAAGGCTGAACTCTTCGAGGGCGCCGGCCCGCTTCGCCTGCTCACCCTGGAGCTCACCCCGCCGGAGACCCTCGAAGGCGGGACGGATCTCAGGGAGCGTACCCGCCGGATCGGATCGGCATTGGCCCGTCACGCGCCATCAAGACACTGGTCGCTCTGCGTGCTCGCCCACGACACGCTAACCCTCTGCCTTGCCACGGTGAGCAACGCGCCCGCCACACCGCGAATCGCTGCGCTCCGCATCGATCGTCGTCGAGTCCTCGACTCCGACGCAGATACGTTCCGTGCCCTCGCCGCAGCCACCAGTTCCTCCTCGGGAAACAATCCGGAACTTCGGCACGCACGTTTCACCGAGATCCTGCAACGGGATGCTCTCTCCTTGCGCTTCTATCGGGCGCTTGAGCACTGCGTCCAGACACTTGCCGACTCACTCGGACCAGCACTCGCGGCCTCACAGCGGCGGGAACTCGCGCTCCTCTGCGCGTCACGTTGCCTCTTCCTCGGCTTCCTGGAGGCCAAGGGATGGCTCAACGACCAACGGGATTTTCTGCTGCATCATACCGTACGCACACTCGAATCTGGCGGCTCGATCCACGAGCGATTCCTCAAACCTCTGTTCTTCGGAACACTCAACACCCCACGTCGGTCGCGGGCACCGGCGGCACGCCAGTTCGGCCGGATTCCTTTTCTGAATGGGGGCCTGTTCTCCCCCACGGCTCTCGAACGGCGCACCCACCGATTGCGTTTCAGTGACGAGGCGCTCACTGGCCTCATTGCGGGCCTCCTCGACCGCTATCGCTTCACAGCCCACGAGCACTCCACCGCGTGGTCCGAGTCCGCCGTCGATCCGGAAATGCTTGGTCGGGCCTTCGAGAACCTCATGGCGGCGAACGAACGCCGCCGCACCGGTGCGTTCTACACACCCCCGCACCTGGTGGAGACCGCCATCTCCGAGGCCCTCGCCTCCCTGTTACCCAGCGTGGCTCCGTCGTTGCTCGAAGACTCCACACCGGACCCGCTACCCACCGATGCGGCCCTCGCGGTTCTGCATCGGCTCAGTTGTGCACGCGTGCTCGATCCGGCCTGTGGATCCGGGGCCTTCCTTGTGCGGACGCTCGAACGATTCGATGCCCTTCTGCGGCGAGCCGGCGACCAGCGAACGACGCACGTCCGCAGACGCGCCCTCCTCACGCAGTCCCTCTTTGGTGTCGACCAGGACCCCATGGCCGTATGGCTCTGCGAACTCCGCCTCTGGCTCTCCGTGGTCATAGAGTGCCACGACCCCGACATCGAGCAGCTTACGCCCCTCCCGAATCTCGATCATCACATCCGCATCGGCGATTCGCTGGCGGGAGGTACCTTCCAGCATGCGCCACCGACAGGCCGTGCGCTCTCGGCACTCCGCACGCGCTACAGTCGAGCCAGCGGTGCGCGCAAGGCGGCCATCGCCTCGGCACTCAACCAGGAGGAACGCCGACGCAGTATCGCCGAAATCTCGGGCCGCCTGACGGCACTCTGCCACGAACGTCAGCAGCTGCTTCTGGCAATACGAGGACGCGACCTGTTCGGCAAACGTACGCGGGCCTCCCGCAAAGATCACGCACAGCTCAAGGCGTTGCGGGCCTCCTGCCGCGATTTGGTCGCACAACGGCAGCGCCTCCAACTCGGCGGTGCTCTGCCGTTTCGATTCGGTGCCATGTTCGCGGATGTTGGCGCGGCATCAGGTTTCTGCCTCATCGTCGGAAATCCGCCGTGGGTCAGACCCCACTCCATTCGCGAAAGCGATCGCCTGCGACTGCGCCGCGAGTTCCGATCCATGCGCCATGCCTCCTGGCGCGCCGGAGCCGCACGCGCGGGGGCTGGCGCGGGATTCTCCGCCCAACCCGACATGGCTGTGGCCTTCCTGGAGCGCAGTATCCAACTGCTCGCCCCCAACGGCACACTCGCACTGCTCGTCCCAGCCAAGCTCTGGAGAACACTCTCCGGCGGTGGCATTCGCCGCATCCTGCAACACGACACTACGCTTCGGGCACTCCACGATTGGAGCGATGCGCCTGCGCAGTTCCGCGCCGCGACGTACCCCTCACTGATCGTTGCCACCAAACACTCAACAGGCCACGCCAACCGGCCCACCGGTGCACCGGCAAGTTTCCCGGCACCGCCCCCTGACCCCAGCGCAGCGCTTCCAGCACGCGCATCAACCGGAGATGAACGTGGCACATCGGCAACGCTGCCTACGTCACCACTCCGTATCACGGTCGTGCGCTCCACTCCTCGGCGCTTCACGGTCCCGCCTGACTCCCTGGCCCTCGATGGAGACGCTGACGCACCCTGGCTGCTCCTCCCACCGGAACCCCGGGAGGCGTTTCAACTCCTGCGCAATGCAGGCCACCCACTCACGCACTCTCCAATCGGCCGCCCACTGCTCGGCGTGAAATGCGGATGCAACGCCGCCTTTCTCGTACATGCCATCGAACACGATGATGACTCCGCCACGATCACCTCACTCGAGGCCGACCAGCCGCGCCAGGCCGTCATCGAACGCCAGCTGCTTCGGCCGGCGCTCCGAGGTGAAGCCGTGCGCGATGCGTTCGATGACGGGAAACGCGAGGCCACCAGTCGACGCAATGACTCACACCAGGACTTGCGCATCATCTGGACACATGGACGTACTGGCGCGCCACTCACTGCACTCCCCGCGGCCTCCGCGCGCTGGCTGGCCCAATGGCGCCCTCGACTTCAAACACGCCGCGATGCTCGTCACCAGTCCCCATGGTGGGCCCTCTTCCGTACAGAGGCCGCCAGAACCGAGCTTCCGCGTGTGGTCTGGGCCGATATCGGAAAGCGCCTCCGCACGCAGGTCCTCGCAGCCGGCGATCCCACGATTCCACTCAACAGCTGCTACGTCGTACGTGTTCCCTCGGACTCCGATGCGTTCGCCCTGCACGCGTTGCTCCAATCGTCCGTCGTCGCGGCATGGCTCGATCCCCTCGCCGAGCCGGCACGCGGTGGCTTTCGACGCTTCCTTGGATGGACCGTTGCATCCCTCCCGATCCCGCACGACTGGGCACGCACCACACGCCTTCTCGCCCCGATTGGCGAACGCCTGCATCAATTCGCTGAATGCCGTCGCACTCTCGCCAACGCATCCAGCGACAACATGGACTCGCAGCACCATGTGGAAGCGACGGCATTGCGCACCTCCCTCGATGAGGCTGTAGCGGAAGCGTATGGCCTGCCGTTTGCCAGGCTCCAGCCTCTAATCGACTGGTTTCGCCATGCCTGACATCGCAAAGGTTCCAACAAGTGCTCCCTGTGAGACCGCCGGTACCACCTTCGAACACCTGGAGCAGGTACAACACCGGTTCGCCGATGCGCTGCTCGTGACCCCGCCACACTCCAATAGCTCTCATGAGATCCTCGGGGATTTCCAACTCCTGCCCACCCAGATCGCCACGGTGGCGCGCGTACAGTCAGCCCTCGGCAGATACGGCGGTGCCCTCCTCGCCAATGATGTGGGGTCCGGCAAGACCCTCGTGGCGCTCGCCGTCGCTCGGCATTACGAACACGTGCACATCATCGCACCCGTCACACTGCTCCCCATGTGGCGAATCACCGCGCGAAAGGCCCTGCCCAATGGGCCTCCCGTGCACGTGCACTCACTGGCCCGCTACTCACGGGGACACCACTCGCCGCTCTCGCCGTCCACTCACACCCTTGTTATTGTCGATGAGGCGCATCACCTGCGAAACCCGCGCACGGCTCGCTACGGGGCAGTCGCACGGGCCACCGCCGGCCTCGACCTCCTGCTCCTGAGCGCAACCCCACTGCATAACCGTGCTGAGGATCTGCACGCATTGTGCGCGCTCTTCCTTCCGCCACATGCTGTCCCTGGGCCACCCAATCCGTCGCACACACTGCCTGAAGCCGCGATCATCCGCGCCGCCCCAAACCAGCCCTCAGCGTGCAGGTGCCCAGCGGTCGCTCCAGGCGTGTCGACACAACGACAGACTGACACACCCGATGGCCGTACCCCATCCCCCGCGGTAGGACTCCCGACGGTCCGAACGCATCGGCCACAGCGAATCCCGCAGAACCGCGACACACTGCGGCACATCCTCGCCCTCCCGCCACCACTCCCGGCGAATCAGGGCGTGGCCGCAGCTGCACTCGTTCGGCTCGGCCTGCTTCGCGCCTGGTGTTCCAGCGATGCCGCATTTGCACGAGCGCTGCGGTCACGCCGTCTGCGCAGCGAGGCACTCAGGGATGCCCTGCACACCGGCCGCCATCCGTCACAACAGGAACTGGCTTCCTGGCTCACCGGCGACGAACACGGGCAGCTGGGGTTTCCAGAAATCCTGATCGCCTTTCGCCTCAATGCAGACGAAACATCTGCCACGATGCTGAAGACTCTGGAATCCCACCTGCACGCCATCAACACCCTCGCCCAGCACCACGCAACCCATGCCGAATCGGATCGACAGCGTTTCCAATCGCTGCGGCGGATTCTGCGCCGACACCCCGACCGGCCGGTGATCGCCTTCTCGCAATTCGAAGGCACCATTACAGCCCTCCATCGCGCGATGCGGAACACGCCCGGCATCGGCGCGCTCACTGGCAAGCGCGGATACATCGCCAGCGGAGCGATCGAACGTCACGAACTGCTTGGCCTCTTCGCCCCACACGCCCAGGGACGTGCGCCCCCGGCACCCCATCAGGCGGTGCGTTTGCTCCTCACGACAGACCTTCTGGCAGAGGGAGTCAACCTGCAGGATGCCGGAGTCGTCGTGCATCTCGATCTCCCATGGACCGATGCGCTCCGCGCTCAGCGCGTCGGACGTTGCGCACGACTCGGCTCACCCTTCGCAGACATTCACGTGTATCGCCTGGCCCCGTCGAAATACGTCGCGCAGGCGCTGCGTGTCGAAAGACGCGTGCTCGACAAGGCTCGCCTGATGCGACAGCACATCGCTGGCACACGCCCCCGCCCGAGCAAACCCGAGGCAGAGTCGGCGCTTCAGGATGCACTCGCGTCCTGGTACCGCCCTTCAACACCACGCGCATGGGGAACAGGCATCGCTGTGGCTATCAGCCGGTCTCAGGCACGCCCTCGTTCTCATGGAGATCGTGCCCTCGTCCTGCTGCAGCGGCCGCCGGCAGGCAGCACCGCCCTACCGACGCATGACGCCCAGGCGTCGCATGCAGCAATGCTCCTGCACGTGGCTCCTGGCGCCGCAACCCCCATCACCCGGAACCCCAGGCGCCTGCTCGCGGCCGTGCGATCCGTGGAGTCCGGGACTGACGCCTTTCACCCAGATCGTATCAACCAGCTCGTCCATCAGGTCTGCCGAAGAACTTCCTCCTGGCTGGAAAGGCAGCGCCTCTCGAGGAGTATTGGACAGCAGGGCAGAACGGGCGCATCGGCGGCCTTAATGCCGGCGAGCACGCGCGCGCAGGAACAGATCCCCGCGCGAGCCGCTCGTCTGATGCAGCGGGCCATGACCAGCCTCCCGGTACAGGAACGCCGCCGCTACGGCGATCTCATGGCCACAATCCGACACAGTATCGACCATTTACGTGGTGCCGGGGCGCTGGACGCGGTCGCCGAGTGGTGCGACCAGGCCCCCGCGTTCCCGCACACATCATGCGGGGCCGTGCAATCCTGGCTGTTGGCGTGGAACGCAGATCCCGTGCGGACCCGTCTTCCGCCTCTCTCACCACCACCATCACAGACGCCCCACGACAGCACAGCCTGGCAGATCTCCGCCATGATCCTGCTCATGGACCACCAACGGGATTAGCCTTCGGGGATGCCCCCCAACCGCTCTCCGTGCGCACTGCTCTTCGATCTCGACGGAACTCTTATCGACTCCATCCAGCTTCTGCTGGAGAGCATGGAGTATGCCTTCCGTGCGCACCCGCACACCCCAAGCCGAGACGAGTGGGTGGCCGGTATCGGGACGCCCTTACGCACGCAACTGGCCGCATGGTGCGCATCGGCAGCGGAGGTCGAAGACCTGGTCACACGGTACCGTGAGTACCAGGATCGCCATCTTGAGCAGTTGACCACCCTGTACCCCGCCGCATTGGACGTACTGGGATGGGCTCGCGTACAGGGACACCCCACGGCGATCGTCACCAGCAAGGGGCGCGGTATGACCACCCGGTCCCTGGAACACGTGGGATTGAGCCGGCTGTTCGACACCGTGGTAACCTTCGAGGAAACCACACACCATAAGCCGCGACCCGAACCCGTTCTGCTGGCGCTCGAACGACTCGGCGCCTCACCCGATCGGGCGCTCTTCGTGGGGGACTCACCCCACGACATGCACGCCGGGCGGGCAGCGGGAGTAAAGACTGCGGCCGCCCTGTGGGGTCCATTTTCCCGGGAGTCACTGTCACCCGCCGCTCCGGATTTCTGGCTGACATCCTTTGGCGACCTGCCCGACATCATCCGGCAGTTTCGCTAGACGGCCCCTCCCGATTCAAACCCTCCGGGCACCCGGACTGTCAAACCGGATGAACCGTTACCGGAGCCCCGCTGCTTGCCTTCAGAGTGACCGATCCGCTCGCTGAACCCCTGCCATCACCAGCCCCGGTGCCCACACCGGAACTGGACGATGTCTCGGCCGCCGCGACCGGCGATCGTCAGGCCTTCGAGCGGGTCTATCAAACACATGTGGCTCGCGTCTTCAGCCTGTGCGTGCGCATGCTGGGAGATCGGGCGCTCGCCGAAGAGGTGACGCAGGATGTCTTCGTCCGCGCCTGGCAGAAGCTCCCCGGGTTCCGGGGAGAGTCCGCCTTCTCTACCTGGCTTCATCGCGTGGCGGTGAATGTGATTCTTTCCCGCCGGCAGCACCCGCTCACCGCTCACGACGTGTACGACGAGAGGAGTGCACAGGATGTGATGCCAGCGCGAACGGATCGTGTAGGAGAACGCCTCGATCTCGAGGAATCCATTGCCCGCCTCCCAATCGGTGCCCGTCGTGTCTTCATCCTCCACGATGTCGAAGGATTCACCCATGAGGAGATCGGCGAACAACTCGGTATCACGATTGGTGGCAGCAAGGCGCAACTGCACCGGGCACGGATGCTCCTGCGGGGAGCACTGAATCGATGAGTGCCCCGATCGACACTTCGAAGAACGCATCATGACCATCACCGATTCCTCGCGGTTCCACGCGTCCGACTGCGTGCTGTTCGAAGCGCAGCTCGGAGCCTGGCTGGAGCACGATCTCGACACCCGGGCACAGCAGTGGATGACGACGCATCGCCAGGACTGCAAGGCATGCGCACAGCTCGTGACCGATCTCGAAGCGGTCATCATGAGCGCATCGACGCTTCCGCCGCTCCCGGTCCCAGCGGGGCTCTGGCAGAGAGTCGCTCCTCGCCTCGACACACCAGTCATCCCACTTGCCAGTTCCAGGGTGCCCGCCGCATCCCGGTATCGGGCGGTTCCGCTGCGATGGTTCGCCATGGCGGCCACACTGCTCGTCGCGGCCAGCGCGGCGACGACGTGGCAGATCGC
>CAZPJX010000050.1:10434-20273 GCA_964586985.1 uncultured Gemmatimonas sp.
ACCTACGAGCGCGAGATTGTCGCGCTCCGGCATATCGTCAACGCGCAATTCCGCGACCTGGACAGTGGCACCGTGGCGGTACTGCGCCGAAACCTCAACATCATCGATCAGGCCATTCTCGACAGCCGCAAGGCCCTGGCGCGAGATCCGCACAGCGCGGGCCTCGCCGTTCAACTTGATCGGGCGCTGGAGGCCAAGCTGTCGCTGATGCGTCGAGTGGCCCTGTTATGAATGACGCCTGGGACATCCTCCCGAATGCTCGACGCTGCCTCTCCGTCATCGGCATTGCCACATTGGCGCTGCTGGCCGACACGGGCACCCCGCTGCACGCTCAGAGTGCTCGTGACACGATGATCGAACTGCGTCAGACCAGGGTGGTCGATATCACCGTGTTCTCGGGGGCGGTCGTCATTCGGGGAGTCGATGGAAACACGGGCACGGTGCGCGGCCTCCGCGGCAACCAGCAGGTCCGCAGTACCGGCGTGACGTTGACGGTGGAGGGGCGAACGGGAGATGGCCGCGTCGAACGTAGCGATCGGGACCGGAGACTTTCGCGGAGCAACCCGCAGGGCCGCGATACGCTCGAGATCGAGGTGCCTCGTGACGTGCATGTGGTGATCAATTCCAGGTCCGGTGACATCGACGTGCAGGGGGTCACGGGCGGACTCGACGTACACTCCCTGAACGGGAGTCATCTGATCCGCGCCGTACGAGGACGCATCATCGCGGAATCGATTTCCGGAGACATCACCATTTCCGACTCACCGACCCCGGTGCGCGTGACATCAGTCAGTGGTGAAATCGATATCCGGGGTGTGCGCGACGACGTTTCGGTGCACACGGTCAGCGGCGATGTGCGCATCAGTGATGCCGCGCTTTCCCGGCTCATGGTCGACGCCGTGAGTGCAGATGTGACGATCGACGCCACCTTCGCCGCTGATGCTCACCTGCAGATCAACACCCACTCCGGCGACATCGTGCTGCGCACACCAGGCATACCGCTCGGAAGACTGGACGTCTCCACGGTTTCCGGCACGCTCAACGCAGGGTTTCCGATGACCCTCATTCCGAGCGATCTCACCCGCACCACCAGAGACCGCTCTGTCCGTCAATACCAGTTAGGAACAGGTGGGACCGCACGCCTCGAGATCACCACCTTCAATGGCGATATCACCATTCTCCGAGACAGGCATCCATGAGCACTCTGCGCTCTCCGATCCCCTTTGCACGCCTCGCACCCACCGTCTTCTTCCCAGCGCTGGTAGTCACCACCACCATCGCACACGCGCAGGACCCGCAGCGCCAGAGTGCCTTCAGCTGGTCGGGCACTATCACGCCGGACCGGCAGTTGTTTCTCCGAAACATCAACGGCGGCATTACGGTGGAACGCAGCACCAGTGGGCGTACGGAAGTTACCGCAGAGAAGCAGTGGCGACGGGGGAACCCGGCGAACGTCCGCATCGTGCAAAAACCATCGGGTGAGAACGTCGTGATCTGTGCGCTCTGGAACGAGGAGTCCATCTGTGAGGAAGAGGGCATTCGCACACCGCGCAACTCCCGCAACAAGGGGACTGATGATGTGGCGGTGCATTTCACGGTCCGTGTTCCCGAAGGCGTCCGTCTCGATCTCTCCACGGTGAACGGCAGTATCGAGGTGAACGGCGCCACCCGTGAAGTGGTTGCCACCACAGTCAATGGATCCCTCCACGCCCGCAGCACCGGCGGTCCGGTGCGTGCCAGGACCGTGAACGGAAGCATCGATGTCGCCATGGGCTCCCTCGGCAATACAGAGGAACTCGACTACAAGGCGGTGAATGGCAGCATCACCATCGAGCTGCCGAGCAGCCTCGGCGCGCAGCTCGACTTCGCGACCGTGAATGGTCGCGTGGCAACCGATTTCCCGGTGACGGTCTCGGGAACCATCCCATCACGGCGGCTGCGGGGTACCGTGGGTGACGGCCGAATCAGACTGCGTGCCAGCACAGTGAATGGCGCCATCACTCTGCGACGGCAGAACTGAACGGGCTGCGCAGCGCCCGCGCAGAAACGCACAGGCGCTGCCTGGTCCCCGCCCGGATCAGGCAGCGGCTAACGCTTCGATCTGCTGAGCCAGTTCGAGATCCTTCTGGGTAATGCCACCGGCATCATGCGTGCTGAGCAGGAACAGCACCTGCGTGTACCGGATATCGATATCAGGGTGGTGCTGGAGACGTTCGGCCACATCGGCCACACGCGCAATGAACGCGATCCCTGCGGGGAAGGTCGCGAAATGGTAACGCTTGCAAAGGACTTCCCCCTTCCGGGACCAACCCGGAAGGGCACTCAGCGCACGCTGAATTTCGATATCGGAAAGCGGCGAAGGGACCGAAGCAGGCATGAACTGACAGTAGGGCTTTTTGTGGCGGATTGCATCTTCGGTATCTATTCGGTATCGTATTTCCATGCCGTCCCCCCTGCCGGTGTTTCCGTCGCTTGCCGCCGAGCCTCTGCGTCTCCTCGCGCAGCAGGCAGATCTGCAGTATCACGCCGCCTCCGCGCGCGGAATCTTCAATCCGCCCTCGGCAACACACATGGGGTTCTGGTCGATCAACCCGTACATCGGCTGCGCCTTCGGCTGTGCGTACTGTTATGCCCGGGATATCCATCGCTACACCCTCGAGCGCGCCGGTCCGATCGGGCACACCATCGCCAATCACCTGCCTCTCTGGCTGGCATTCGAAACACGAATTCTGGTCAAGGAACACGCAGCAGCCCAGGTCCGCGATGCCCTCCGGTCATCACGAGCGCCAAAGACCGGCGATTCGCTCGTCATCGGCTCGGCCACCGATCCCTATCAACCCGCTGAGCGCCGCTTCCGGATCACCGAAAGCGTGCTGCTGGCGCTGGCCGAGGCCGACATACGCGGATGGGCGATCGTCATCATCACCAAAAGTCCATTGGTGACACGGGATATTCCCGTACTGCAGCGTCTCGCGCGTCACAACACCGTAGGCGTGCACATCTCCCTGATCACGGCAGACCGTGATCTGGCGCGTCGATTGGAGCCACGAGCGCCTACGCCGGAGGCGCGCTTGCGCGCCATACGGCGGCTGGCAGTCTCGGCGATCAACGTGAGTGTGAACTGCATGCCGGTGCTGCCAGGCATCACGGACCAACCGGAAATGCTGCGGGATCTCGTCGCGCGCATCGCGGAGACGGGTGCCAGAAGCCTTGGTGCCTGCGCCCTCCGTCTGCGATCCCCCTCGCGGCGTCGGTATCTCCCGATGATCCGGGAACATTTCCCAGCCTTGGCCGCCCGGTACGAATCCACATACCGGAAGAGCGCCTATGCCACAGACCGCTACAGGGCGGGATTGAGTCAGCATATGCGTGTACTGGCGCAGCAGCATGGTCTGGTGTGGCGCGAGTACCGGAGTCTGGAACCGGGTTATGACGTGACCGGCGCCAGCGAGGTATTGGCGCACACGACAGACCACATGAACGACACCGTGCATGAGGGAGCGGCGGCGGCAGAGCAACTGACGTTGGCTTTCACAGCGACCCGTCTCTGCAACCAGCCCTAACCGGATCCTCCGGGTTCCTCCATGTCGTCCACTCTGTTGCAACACACTGCGGCCTGCATACAGGCCATTGTCTCCAGTCCGCGCGTTCAGAGTGCGCCCTGGTCCACCAGTATCCCTGCGCTTGATCATGTGCTTGGCGGCGGTATCCCACGGGGGCGCATCACCGAAATCATCGGCCCGCTCGCCGTGGGCAAGAGTACGCTGCTGCGGCGGCTGGTCGGCGAAGTGCTGTCCACCGGCAGTTGGGTCGCGTGGATCGATGCCACCAGAACCCTGGCCCCTGCACCGTGGGTTGGGTTGGGCGAGCGCTTCGTCGCGATCCGCCTACCGACCCCCGGGCGATCTGCCTGGACCGCCGATCTTCTGCTCCGCAGTGGCATCTTCGGGCTCGTGGTCATCGATGGTGCGCCGCCACTGTCACGCATCCATGGCATACGACTCACACAACTCGCGCGGGACCGCGATGCCGCCTGTGTCGTGGTCGACCATATCGTGCCCGATACGGCCCGTGCTCCACGTCTGACCGGCACCATACGGCTCAGCGTCGCTCTTCACACGCGCTCCGACAGGTACGCCGGCATCGCGCAGCAGGACACCTCCACACCAGTACCGCACATGCAGGTGACCGTGGAGAAAGGTGGACTCATCACCGGCAAGCGTCTTGCCATCGAGGTGGATCGTGTCGACATCCCGCGCAACATGGCGCATCGCCTGCGTGCGCATTCCGAGGTTCCCGATCGGCGCGGGGTGGCGCACGGCACGCGTCGTCCCTGGGTCCCTCGCGATACCGACAGCGCGGAACACCGACACGCCGCCACCGTCTCCGGCGGCGGGATCGGCGTCGTCACACACGACGTGTACGGAATTGGCGTTTCCGGTCCAGCTCACTTTGCCATTACTCAGCGACAGGCCGACCAGCGACAGGCCGATGAGCGACGACACATCGCCGAATCCCAGCACATCACCGAAGACGCGTCGATCGGCACATCCGCCAGCGCATCAACGGCTGACACAGGCACCGCACTCCACGGATTCACCGAGTCCGACCGATTCATCCCGACATCCTCTCTCGCCTCCGCACTGGGATGAACTCCCACGGGCCTTGGCGGTGGACACCACTCTGCGATCGGTGTCCATGGCCGCGGGACGTCTGGGAGTTCGTGCCGGCATGCGGGTCACCGAAGCCTGCGCCCGCTGTGCGGAGCTGGATGTGCGCCCCTGGGACCACACCGCGATCGATGATGCCGTACTGGCCGGCACAACCACACTGCTGACGGCCAGCCCGCAGGTGACACCTGCGGTTGGAACACCAGGAATGTGGTGGGTTGGTGCCACGGGCTTCTCGGCACTCGGTGGCGAGGAGATGCTGGCGAAGGCCTTACTGCACATTGCCCGGCAATGGCACCCCGACGCACGAGTCGCCATTGCCGATTCCTGCGTAGCCGCCAGGGCGGCAACGTGGGTACCGCAGACACAGATCACATGCGTTCCACCCGCTCGCTGCGCACAGTATCTCGCAGCGGCACCACTCGGATTGCTGCCTATTCCAACAGCGTTGCGTGAAGCACTCCACGCGCTCGGGTTGCGTACCATCGGGGCACTGGCAGCGCTCGAAGCCAGTGACGTGGAGGCACGCTGGGGGCAGGAAGGTCTGCAGGCGTGGCGCCTGGCACACGGCGATGATCCCCGGCGTCCGGGCCTCGTCCGCACCGAGGTAGCTCGCAGTACCACGGTCGAACTCCCCGGCGTCGCAGAGAGCGCTGCGCCCGTGCTGTTCGTGGTGCGCGCACAGTTGCAGCGCCTGCTGAACGATTGTGTCCGCGACGGGCGGGCCGCCGCCGCCGTCGCGATCACCCTCATCCTCGACGCGGGGCGATACTATCCGATCGAGGCGACCGATCCCACGCCGCCCTCATCTCATCTGCTTGCCGTTCCGCAGCGCACCATAACGCGGGAAGTGCGCCCAGCCCGGCCACTGGCGCGTCTCGATCCGCTCTTCGAGCAGTGTCGTACGCTGTTGGAGCGCTGGAACATTCCGGCGCCGATCATCGGCGTCAGCCTCAGCATTCCGGTCACCGCACCGCTCGCCGCCGATCAGGGCGATCTGCTCGTGCCGTCATGGCGTGATGCCGCCATGGACGCCGAGGCCGTCTTCGCACGTCTCCAGGCCGCACTGGACCCTGAACACCGCGGCGATGTCATTGTCCGCCCGGAAGCGCGGGACACCCATCGAGTGGAGGAATCCGGCGCCTGGGTGCCCGCAGATGCCACGGCCATGGCGGAAGCCGTCCTCCCAATCCCGCCACGCACCACGGCAACACCTCCTGCAATATTCGCGTCCCCCGTGCTACGCCTGCTCACAACGCCGGAGAACGTCCGAGTCGTCGCGCCACACGCTGCCCCCGGGATGATCTGGTGGCGCGGGCGGCGCATCACCTGTAGGGAAGCCCACGGGCCTGAGCGCTTGAGCGGTGACTGGTGGCGTGGAGATCGATACGCCCGGGATTACTGGCGGTGTCTGTCCCACGACGATGGCGAACTGCTGCTCTATCGCGAAGGCGTGCACTGGTACGTGCATGGCTGGTACGACTGACAGAGAATCAACGCGGAACTCGTCATGGCAGTCGACCATCCCCATACCGGCCACTATGCAGAGCTGCATTGTCATTCGGCGTTCTCCCTGCTCGATGGGGCTTCACATCCCGAGCATCTCGTCGGCAGAGCGCAGGAACTTGGGTATGCCGCAGTAGCGCTCACCGATCACGATGACCTGGGTGGCATCGTACGCTTCGGTGTAGCCAGTCGCGAACACGGCATCCCTGGTATCATCGGCGTCGAACTCACGGTGCGGGTACCACATCTCGACGGTCGACAGGGTAGTCGCCCTACGCATCTCGTCCTGCTCGCGGAGAGCCGCGAAGGCTATCGCAACATCTCCATGCTGGTGACACGCGCGCGCATGGACAACGAACGCGGGCACCCCAGTGTCCCCCTAGCGCTCGTCGCACAGCATGCCGCCGGAATCACTGCCCTGACCGGATGTCCGAACGGTTGGGTCCCGCAGCTCCTCGCTGAGGGGCGCCCGGAGGACGCACACACCGCCGCCACCGAGCTTCACGCCATCTTCCGCGATCGTCTGGCCATCGAGTGCTGGGATCATCGACTGCCTGAAGAACGGAAGCTGGTGAAACCATTACGCACCCTCGCTCAGCGACTGGGCGTGCCGTGGGTGGTGACCAACAACGTGCATTATGCCGAGGCATCACAGCGCATCGTGCACGACACCCTGAGTGCGTTGCGCCATGGGCGTACACTCGACGCCATGGGCACCCGCCTGCGCCCCAACGCCGAGTGGGCATTGAAGGACCTTCGTCTCATTCTTCGCCGCTGGCGTGGCGCGGAAGAGGGCGTGCACGCAACGGTCGATATCGCACAGCGCTGCCGATTTCGTCTGGAGGAACTCCGGCCAACCATGCCGGTCTATCCGCTGCCTCCCGGCATGAGTGCCGATGACTATCTCGCAAGTCTCGCATACACCGGCGCGCATGAACGATGGGGAGCAACGCTGTCCGATGCCCAGCGAAACCAGCTCGCCTACGAACTCGCGTTCATCGGCCGAAAGGGCTATGCCGGGTTTTTCCTCACCGTGTGGGGGATCGTGCGCCATGCGCGCGCCGAGGGCATCCTCTGCCAGGGACGTGGATCAGCAGCCAGTTCTGCGGTTTGCTATTGCCTCGGCATCACCGCAGTCGATCCGTTGTATTTCGGCCTGCTCTTTGAACGGTTTCTCGCCGAAGATCGCGTGGAAGCACCGGACATCGACATCGATATCGCGCATCGGGATCGCGAACGTATTCTGCAGCACGTCTACAACCGGTATGGGCGGGAACATGCCGCCATGGTCTGCGAGCAGATCACCTGGGGCGGGCGGAGTGCGTCCCGTGACGCCGCGCGCGTGTTGGGGTTTTCGCCGCAGCAGGGTGACATGCTGGCAACGTTCAGCGACCGGCACGGCGCACAGACCACGGCCGATCTCTTCGGTACGGCCGAGGGACGTGCGCGCCTCGAAGCAGCCGGATTCGACCTGGCAGCCCCCCGGGTACAGCAACTCGCGCCCGTGATCGCCGGACTGCATGAACTGCCCCGCCATCGCTCCATTCACGTCGGTGGATTCGTGCTCTCCGAAGAACCTCTGGGTTCGCTCGTGCCCATCGAACCGGCATCGATGGCAGGTCGCACGGTGATCCAGTGGGAGAAGGACGACCTCGATCCCGTGGGCATGTTCAAGGTGGACCTGTTGGGGCTCGGAATGCTCACCGTGGTGCAGGACTGCCTGCGCTACATCCGGCATACCCGGGGTGAGCATATCGATCTGGCCCACTTCGACATGAATGATCAGCAGGTGTACGACGTGATGTGCCGCGCCGACACCGTGGGCGTGTTCCAGATCGAAAGTCGCGCACAGATGAACACTCTGCCGCGTCTCAAGCCACGGTGTTTCTACGACCTCGTCGTGGAAGTGGCACTCATCCGTCCGGGACCGATTCAGGGGCAGATGGTGCACCCCTATCTCCAACGGCGCGCAGGGCGCGAAGCCATCGATTACCTGCACAAGGATCTGCAACCGATCCTTGAACGGACACTCGGTGTGCCACTCTTCCAGGAGCAAGGCATGCAGATGGCCATCAGACTCGCACACTTCACCCCGCAGCAGGCTGACGAGCTGCGTCGGACCATGGGCCACAAACGTTCCCGTACCCGCATGGCACGGATCGAGGAGCAACTACGGGAAGGCATGCAGCGCAATGGAATCGAGGACGGCACCATCGAGCGCATCTGCCAGCAGATCAACGGATTCGCGGACTATGGTTTCCCCGAAAGCCATGCTGCGAGTTTCGCACTCATCGTGTATGCGACCGCCTACCTGCGCCTCTACTATGCGCCGGAGTACCTCTGTGCCATGCTCAACGCGCAACCGATGGGATTCTATGCACCAAGTACCCTCATCGAAGACGCCAGGCGGCATGGCGTGGATGTGCGTCCCATCGATCTGACCCGAAGTGGTTGGGACCACTCCCTGGAACTCCCCGACGGACGCACGCTCATGCCCAACGACGGCGTGGTTGGATGGGGCGCACACAAGGCCGCTCCGGCCTCGGCAGTCGCCGTCCGACTTGGCGTGCGTCTCATTCGTCATCTCGGCACGAGAGCGCGTCAATCACTCGAAGCAGCACTCGTGGACGGCCCGTTCCGCACGCTCGAGGATGCCGTACGCCGGGTGAGCCTCGACGCCCGCGCGTGGCGGGCCCTCGCCGAAGCGGGCGCGCTGGACGGCATGTTCGCACATGAACCGCCCGAACGACGTCGGCGCGTTGCACTCTGGGAAATACTGGCCCTGATCAAGGGCCCGGCGCTCCCGCTCGCGCCCAGACCTCCCGCAGCACCGCCACCAGCATTGACGGCCTGCACACCGGTGGAACTCACCGCGGCCGATTATCGGATGACTGGCGTATCATTGCTCGGGCATCCCCTGAAGCACGCCCGTGCGACGCTCACTCCCCACGGCGTGCGCACCATCGAAGATCTGCTGACCAAGGGCTGCGATGGCGAGATCGCCGCGGTAGCCGGTCTCGTCATCTGCCGCCAACGCCCGCCTACCGCCAAGGGGTTCCTGTTTCTCACCCTCGAGGATGAGACGGGCATGCTCAACATCATCATCACACCAGATCGCGCCACCGCCCACGCCGATCTCATCGCCCGCGAGCCACTCCTGCTCATGCGCGGTGTCCTGCAGGTGGAGAGCGGCGTGGTGAACCTTCGGGCCCGGAAATTCCGTGAACTCAAACTCGGGAGTGGAGAACACCATGTGCGACGGCACGACTACCACTGACCGTGAGCCTCTGCCGCCCTATGCCACCCCATGCCGCGTCTGTGGGACGTCACGCCGCATCATGTCGCGTCCTGCTGCGCCACACTGACGCCCCTTGACGCAACTAGCGTCCCAGCATGCCCATGACCGACTTGAGCAGTTCACCGCTGTTTCCAGGCATCTGACCGTTCGGGGTGAGCTGACTCACGAGTTCCGGCAGCACGGACGCCAACCCATCGCTCGCCTCCTCCGGCGAAACACCCGCTTCAGAGGCAGCGCGATGCAATGCATCGCCGCCAAGCGCCTTCTGCAGCTGTGTCCCCGTCACCGCCGTGTTGGCGCCGGTGCCGATCCACGACTGGACGGCATCACCGAGCCCACCGGACTGCAGCTTCTGCACGATGGCC
>CAZPJX010000051.1:0-20217 GCA_964586985.1 uncultured Gemmatimonas sp.
AGATCGTGACGGTCTCCGGCGCGAGGATTACTCGTGCGCGGGCAGTGGCTCCATGGTCCGGGGATCCACGGGCACCTGCACCTCATCCTTGCAGGGCGTCGTCATCATGAACACGCGCATGACCGGGAACGCATCCATGAACGAGAAGTAGCAGAGCGACCAAATGCCGATGAAGCCGACCGTCTGGCCAAGTTCCTGCAACCCGAACGGGAGGCTCGAGGCTTCCCCGTAGATGCTCGGATAGATCTCGATATAGCGGTGCAGATAGATGCCGACCAGGCTGCACACGGCGAAGAGCACAAAGGTCGGAAGGTAGACCTTGGCGGCCTTCGAGATCAATCCGAAGAACGGCAGGACGAAGCCGAAGATCGGAATGAGCGTGGTCATGGTCTTCCAGACACCCGACAGGCGCAAACGATAGAAGTGCGTCTCTTCCGGGAGGTTGCCGTACCAGATGACCAGGTACTGACCAAAGCTGATATAGCCGATGAACGCAGTGAACGCGAAACCGAGCTTTCCGAGATCCCAGAAATGCTCCATGGTCACCAGATCGGGAGCCTGGAGATGCTTGCGCCACCACATCGCCAACAGCGAAAGCAGCATGATCATGGCGACCCAGGCGCTCATGAAGAAGATCCATGCGTACATCGTCTGCTGGAAATGCAGCGAGATGGACATGGAATAGTCCCATGACATGACGCTCCAGCCTACTGCGAAGACGATGCAGATCGCCACAGCGAGCTTACCCTGGAGCGAATGCTGGGAGTGCAGTTCGCGGCGTTCGTCGCCGGACCAGGATGCCCGCATCTTGGCACGAAGGCCTGCAGCCCACTTCGCGCCATATTCCGGCAACACCGCCACATCCATGCGAACGGAGTGCCAGACAAACACCAACTGAAGCACGGTCATCAAACCAAAGAAGAAGATGCCGCGAATCAGGAAAAAGGTGGGATTCAGGTAGGTGGCCTTCTCCAACGAGGGGACGGCTTCGCGCCCTGCCCAGGTAAAGATGTGGTCACCACTGAAGAGCAGAATCGCCAGGAGCATCACGAAGGCGACCGGCACGAAGGCCACGAACCCTTCGGCAAACCGGATGACCGTGCGCGACCAGCGGGCCGTCACGATGCGATGAACGGCGGCGAACGCCACGCCCGCCGTTGAGATGGAGGCGAAGTACAACCAGTTGAAATGCAACGCCTGCCACGCCCGGTCGGGATTGGTGAACAGGCCGAACGCGAAGACCGCCACGCCGATGAGTGCTGCCACCAGACTGATGGTCCTGACGCTCGCCGGCACCGACTTTCCAACCAGGCGCTTGGCGAACTCCTGGCGTTGCGGATAGTGATAGTGCTGGCTCACTCGTGCTTCTCCTTGCCTTCGCCGGCAGCAGCCTTCGCGTCGTGCGAACCGTGCAACTTGCGCATGGTATCGAACTCGTTGTTGCCCTTGAACGTGGCCGAATTGATGTTCGGCGAACCGGGCGTGGGTGTCTGAGTGGGGCGAGCGAAAGGCGCAGGCCGCGTGGGTGCCGTTGCCGATGCGCGTGGAACCGTGGTGCCGTTCTGTCCGGGGTAGCCGAGATGCGTGGTGTCGGCCTTGATCGTGCTCTTGCCCTGCAGGGCCCGCAGATAGTTCACCACATCCCAGCGATCCGGGTCCTCGATGCGGTTATAGCTCGGCATCATGCCGCGGCCGTTGCGGATCACACCGTACAGGTATCCATCGGAACGGCCCAGCGCCAACGGTGTGAGCAGGCTCGGGCTGAAGGCGTAGGCTGGACTCACCTGCTTGAGGCCACCGTTGCCATCGCCCGCCATGCCATGGCAGACCGCGCAGTTGATCTGGTAGTGCTTCCGACCATTCTCCACCGAAGCCTCGGTGGCAAGGTGCGGATTGGGGATCGGGCTGAAGGAGTCGATGACCGCCGGCAGCCGGTCGTAGCCGATCTGCCAGGACGTGACCGTCACGCCCTGCACTGGCACCGAGCCCTCCGGGTTCCCTCGCGGCGGCGTCGTGGTATCCGACGCAAGCTGCGAGAGGGGCTCCCAGGGCTTGACGCTGGGCTGAGTCTTGAAGTCGGTGAACCAGCTGCAAGCGCCGAAGGCCGCCGGCAACAGCACCACGGAAGACAGGCGCAGAACACGGGTCACGACAGAGGACATATGGAATGGTTCAGGCTTCACGCCGCACCTCCGCCGCACCATGTCCGCGCAACAACGCTTCAGCCTGCTCGGCCTTGCTCGCATCACAGGCGATATGGATACCGAAATACCCACCCGAGAAACGGGCATCGTATCCGGTGGTGGTGGTCAGACGGGGAATGCGTGAGTTGATGAACATGCCGGCCACCGTGGCAAGCGCGCCGACGAGCACCATCACCTCGAATCCGATGATGGTGTAAGGGATCCAGGAGGCGATCGCCTTGCCACCTGTGACGAGCGGCCAGTACTCCGACGTCCAGATCGAAATCCAGTAGCCGAAGCTCACACCAAGCAAGCCACCGATCAGCGTGAAGCGCCGGACCACCGAGGGTGGCGCATCGATCGCGTGATCGATCTCGTGCCGGATCGTCGGCGAATAGACCGTGACATCACCGAGGCGCTTCTTCTTGAGGTCCTCAATGGCTGCCACCGTGGTGTCGAGCTCATGGAACGCGCCAGTTACGCCGCGCATTAGTCGTCCTCTCCGGGAGTAGACGCGCCGTACGGTAGATGATGACCCGCCGTATCGACGCCGTGCTCGGAATGAGCCTGCCTCGTCCGTGGCACGACGATCTCCTTGAGTTCAACGATCGCCATCACGGGCAGCTGCTTCACGAACAACAGGAACCACATGAAGAACCAGCCAAACGAACCCACGAGGAGCGCCATATCGATCCAGCTCGGCGTGTATCCCCCCCACTGCCACGGCTCGAACTCGTGGGAGAGCGAGGGGACGACGATGACGAAGCGCTCGAACCACATGCCGAGGTTGATGAACAGCGAGAGGATGAAAAGCCAGGTCGGGTTCCGACGGAGCTTCTGTGACCAGAGGGACATGGGCATGGCCATGTTGCAGAGCAACAGGATCCACGCCGCCCACCACCACTGTCCGAACACGCGGTTCCAGAAGAACTCCTGCTCCGCGCGCACGCTGCTGTACCACGCGATGAAGAACTCGAT
The DNA here is from genome assembly GCA_964586985.1 of uncultured Gemmatimonas sp. GTDB lineage: Bacteria > Gemmatimonadota > Gemmatimonadetes > Gemmatimonadales > Gemmatimonadaceae > Gemmatimonas. The sequence goes on from CAZPJX010000051.1 coordinate 3,162, forward strand.
CAGGTAGGCCGATCCGACCACCAACGAGGTGAACAGCACAACCTTGGCCGTGGCATCGAGGTGGTTGAGCGTGATGTAATGCTCAAGCTTGAACCACTTGCGCATCGGAATCGCGATGGTCCACACCATCGCGAAGCCGGAGAAGATGGCGCCGGCGACGAAGTACGGCGGGAAGATCGACGCGTGCCAGCCCGGCGTCAGCGCCATGGCGAAGTCGAAGGAAACGACCGAGTGCACCGAGAGCACGAGCGGCGTGGAGAAGGCGGCGAGGAACAGATACGCCTTCGCAAAATGCCGCCATTCCCGATCGCTGTTCCGCCAGCCAAGGGAGAGAATGCTGAGAATCCGCTTCCGCATTGGGTTGGTCTCCTTGTCGCGGAGCACCGCGATATCGGGGATCAGGCCAATGAAGAGGAACGTGGTCGAGATGGTGAGGTACGTCGAGATGGCGAAGACGTCCCACACCAGCGGCGACTTGAAGTTCGGCCACAACAGGCGCCAGTTGGGATACGGAATGAGCCAGAAGAACTTCCACGGCCGGCCGATGTGGATGATCGGGAAGAGCCCGGCGGTCATGACCGCGAACACCGTCATGGCTTCCGCCGCTCGATAGATCGAGGTCCGGAAGCCGGCGCGGAAGAGATACAGAATGGCGGAGATCAGGGTACCGGCATGGCCGATACCGACCCAGAACACGAACGTGATGATGTAGTTGCCCCACATCACCGGCGGCTCGTAGCCTGCCTGGCCCAGGCCCCAGTAGATCTGATAGAGCCACGCCGAAGCGCCAATGAGCATGGCGAGCACGGCCACCGACAGCCCCAGGAACCACTTCTTGGTGAATCCCAGGGTGCCCATGATCTCGCGATCGACCTGCTCGTAATCCCGAACGGCGGGGAGCTGCACGTCGGCCGATGCAATGTTCGGCCCACGAATGCCCTCACGCACTGGATGTACGACGGATGCCATGCGTGCGCTCCTCAGGCCGTCGCCGGTGCTGCCGGCGCCGGATAGTTGATCTTCTTCAGATAAACCACCGCGGTATAGGTGTTCAGTTCCTCGAACACATGATACGCTCGGCGATCGTAGGCGAGTTTTGAGACCGTCCAGTTCTCATCCGCAGCGTCGCCGAAGATGATGGCGCGCGAGGCACAGGCCTGCGCGCACGCCACCGTGAACTCGTCGGGATTGAGTTCGCGGTCCTCGGCCTTGGCACGGTGCTCCGCTTCGCGGATGCGCTGGACGCAGAACGAGCACTTCTCCATGACACCCTTGCCGCGCACGGTGACATCGGGATTGAGTCCCCAGTGCATCGGCTCCGGCCAGGCGTACTGGCGTCGCTCCGGCTCGCCGTAACCAAACCAGTTGTAGTACCGGACCTTGTACGGGCAGTTGTTGCTGCAGTACCGCGTACCCACGCAGCGGTTGTAGACCTGCACGTTCAGACCATCCGGCGAGTGGTAGGTCGCATACACCGGACACACGGGCTCACACGGTGCGTTGCCACAGTGCTGACACATCATGGCGACGAAACGCGTTTCGAAGTCGGGCGAGAACTCGTTCTCTGTGTTCTCGTTGCCTTCGTAATAGCGCTCCACGCGGAGCCAGGCCATTTCGCGGCCCTTGATGATGTTGGCACCCGGTCGCTCATCCCACGTGAGTGGGCTGAGGGCGCGTCCCTGATACGGAGCGCCCACGGTCGGGATGTTGTTCTCGCTATAGCAGGCCGTGACGCAGGCCGAGCAGCCGGTGCAGCGTGCCAGATCGATGGTCATCGCCCAGCGGCGGCTCTCCATCTTGCTGGAGTGATCGGCCGAGTACATCCCCTGATCCTTGGACAGAGGATTGGCGTACTCACCCTGCGCATCAGCCGCCACCGGTGCCTTGAGTCCGGTGCGGAAGTCCTGCGAGGGCCAACCGGGGACGGCGTGATGGCCGCCTTCATCCTCAGTCTCCTGCCCCAGCAGCGCCGCGAGGGTCATGGCCTGCCCGATTCCGCGGCCATGCTGACGGGCCGAGCCTTCGGTGGTCACGAGTGGCGAAGCATCTGCCGACACCGTGACCTTGCCCTTGATACCTCCGATCGTCAGCGCACCCGCACTATCCCATCCGCTCGACACGAGATCATAGGCGTTGACGCCAATGTTCTGCGCAAAGCGGCCGTAGGCCGCGTGTCCCTGGCCCAGGGCGATCGCCACGGTATCGGCACGCACCCCCATGTAGATGTATGCCGGTGCGGTGATCTTGCCGGCCGCCGTCTCGACGGTGAGATGCGATCCTTCCTTGATGCCGAGCTTCTTGGCAGTGGAGGGATGTACTTCGATCCAGGACTGCCAGGCAATCTTGGTGACGGGATCAGGAAGCTCCTGCAACCAGGGCTTGTTGGCTCCGGCGCCATCACCCAGCGTGGCCGACGGATAGATCTGCACGAAGAACTCGCCAGTACCCGCAGCGGCAGGCGAGGCGGTAGCACTCAGCGTGCGCGGCGTCGTGGCAATGAGCGGAGCGCCGGCGATGCTGGCCTTCGTCAGCGCATGAGCGAAAGCCGATGCGCCGCCGGGGAATCTGCTGATATACCAGCTTCGGAAATTCGCCACATTGTACTTGGCAGCCAGCGCCTGATCCTTCTTGGCGAGGTCGATGAGCACGTCGGTCGTGGCGCGCGTATCGAACACGGGATCCAGCGTTGGCTGCTGAAGACCGAGCTGCCCTGTCTCGCCTACGGCATCGCCCCAGCTCTCGAGCCAGTGGTTATCCGGAAGCACCAGGTCGGCCATCTGCGCCGTCTCGTCGGGCATCGCAGAGAACGACACCTTGAACGCGACCTTGCCAAACGCTGTCGCAAACCCGGCCGACTTGGGCATGGCGTGCGCGGGGTTCGCGCCGCGCACGAAGGCGAGCGGCACCGTCCCGGCGTCCATGTTCTTCACCGCGGCGGCAAGATCGGCGTAGGACGCGAGCCCCGCATACGCGCCATGCGCCTTGGCTGGCAGGATCGTCGTACCGACGGCGCCACCCTTCTTGTTGATCTCGGCCACCATCACGCCGCAATCCACGGCATCGTTGCCGGTCACGCCGCAGAGGGCCATGATCCCGCTGCCCGCATCGGCCACCGCCTTCACCAGCGCTTCGATCGTGGCGACCGGAACGTTCGCCGCCTCCGCCGCTGCGGCCGCCGTCCCTGTCCCAGTGAGCGCGGCACAAATGGCCATCTCGCTACCGGGCGCCGCCGCAATCCACTGATCGGCATTGAGGCCGGTCAGGGAACGCCGAGCGCCGATGTAGACCAGACGCGGCGCGCTGTCGAGTTTGCCGCGCGCATCAGCCCAGTCGAGCTGCTGCGGCACCCGATGGCCCCAGCCATCGAGGAAGTCCGCCCCGAAGCTCACCACGAGTCTTGCAGCTCCGAAATCGAGACCAGGCCACGCCGCACCATAGGCCCGTTGATTCGCCGCAATCGTAGCCACGGGAGCGGTGCTGTCGACGCTCAGATGCGCCGGCATCCCCTGCTCACTCAGCCACTGATCGAGAAACCCCGGGAAGGTTCCCGACTCGTGCTGGTTGATGAACACGACGTTGCCAGCCTGCCCCTTCGATTTCACTTCACCGAGTTTCTGCGCGAGCAACTCGTACGCCTTGTCCCAGGTCGTGGGCTTGAGCGCGTTGCCCTCACGCACCATCGGCGAGCGATAGCGGTCGGGATTGTACAGGCCCTGGATGGCCGAGAGACCGGTCGCGCAGATGGCGCCGCGGTTGCGCGGATGATCCGGATTGCCTTCCAGCTTGATCGGGCGTCCGTCGCGGACTTCCGCCATCACCCCGCACGCTGCGGCACATTCGCGGCAGGTCGTGGCGTAGTACTGCGAGACGCCGGACACGGTGTTGTCAGGCGAGGAAACGTACGGGATCAGCTTGCCCACCTGTTCGGAGGAGCAGCCAACCACGGCCGTTGTGGCGCTGGTCGCGCCGAGGATCTTGAGGAACTCGCGGCGCTTGACGCCGGTCCCCGCTTCTGTGGTCATCGTGATGAAGGGTCGATGATCAGTAGTGGCAGACGGCGCAATCATAGCGCGCCTTCTTCGCGGGCATCGCTTCCAGTTCCGGTGTCACCTTCTGTCCCGCAAGGCGAGCACCTTCAGCCGGCTTGTAGCCCTGAACGTGACAGTTGATGCACCAGCCCATGTTGAGCGAGTTCACCTGCTGCACGGGCACGTAGTTGGTATCCGGCCCCTGCGCGCCCTGGCCCTGAATATTTCCATGGCAGGTTTGGCAGGTGACACCGGCGTTCACGTGGCGGAAGTGCGGGAACTGCACGTAATCCGGCACCTTGTGAACCCGATTCCACGGAATCGGCTCATTCTTCTGCGCGTACGCCGCCACTTTCTTGATCTCGGCGGACTGCGACTTCACCAGCGTATGGCAACCCATACAGGTGGCGACCGAGGCGTTGCCCGGGTCGGGCGACTTGTTGGCGGTGTTGTGGCAATAGAGGCAGTTCATGCCTGCCTTCTGCACGTGCGGCGCGTGGACGAACTTGACCGGTTGTTCCACACGCAGCCCCTGCGACGACGATGCGCCACTGTAGGCTGAGAGCAACGTGGCCGCTGCGGCCAGTGCGAGGAATCCGGGAATCACCGTCCACTTCTTCTTGACCGTCATCGACTTGGGCCGGGAAGGCGTAGGTGGCGGAAGACTCGCGACAGACAAGACCCCGACGTCCCTCTGCCGCGGTGCAAAGGCGATGTCCGTGTCATGCATGGAAACCACGGCGTCAGCCGTGTAAGTCGCTGTCAACTCGTTTCTTGCAAGCGCGAAGTATTACCAGCACCGTATTAGTACGCAAGGGTAAAACGGATATCGAGACTGGTATTAAACCGAGTGATTTATACGGCTTTGACAGATCGTGCTTTTTGCCTGCTGTCGCGATGACGAAATGCCCCGCTCCAGGCCGACTGCACTTGCGCTGACACGTTCGCACCGCACTCGGCGTCGAGCAGGCGGCGCGGCCTGTCCGGTCAGCGTTCACCCGACCGGGCGGCAATCGTGCGGCCATCCGCAAGGCGTGCCACCGCCGGGCCAAGATCTCCAGGCAACAGATCGACGAGCGCACGGGCCTGTTGGGTCAGCCGAAGCGGCCACCAACTGCTCCACGCGAGCCGTTCGGGGCCAAGTGTCCGCATGAGGTGTGCGAAGTGGTCCTCGGGCGGCCCCCACACCCAGTGCCAGTCGTACCAGACCCGCTGTTGTTCTTCTGGCGTGAGGCCCCAGTGCACCTCTTCGATCAGTTCACGTCCGGCGCCGGCGAGAACGATGCGGCATCGGGAATTCCGCAGGCGGGCCAGCGCCCGGACCTGGGCCGCCGCCAGGTCTCCGGCGCCATCCAGCATGTGGCGCTGGCGCAGGTCTTCAAATCGCACGGTGAGATGCAGCACCAACCCGGCCTCTCCACAGGCGTAGGCCAGTTCGGCAAGCGCGGGGTGCCCTGCACCGAGCCCCCACTGTACCGGGCAGGCCCTCACGACCGGAGCGCCTTCGTCAGCGGCTACCCGCAAGGTCTGCTGCCACTGCGGCCAGTCCGGCCTCACCAGAGGCGCCGGGTGCAACCACCCCCGATGCGGAGCCAGCGAGGAATAGAGCGCGCGATTCGATGGCTCCGGATCCCGGTGGAACGTCCCCGGCAGATGGCCGACCCACGCACCACCGAAGCCCTCCCGTTCGAGCACCCGCACCAGGATCTCCGGCTCGGGATGCGGGACGTCACGAAATGGGTAGCCACCCACCCACGCGCTGACATCGATGGGGCCGGCGGCGTTGGTCACTGGCAGCTCCCGGACACCGGTGCGTCAAGATTGATGTCGCCCCCCAGGGCAGCATCGAAAGTCCCGGAAGGGAAGAGGCGCACGGCGTTCCGCCACCGCATGTCGGCAATGTCCTCACACGAGGCTCCGGTGTGGGCGAGCGCGCGCAGCTTGGTCAACCCGGTACAGAGTGTGAGATCGGCCGCCCACAACAGACGCCGTGCGCCGATCCAGCGCAGCGCATGATCCAGCATCCCCCGATCGATGCCGCTGCCGGAGAGATCCATCGCGACGTTTGGCACTTCGCGGATCGCGGGTGGGGTATGCGCCCAGTCACCGCCGCCGCCAATATGCGCGAGCAGAAAACTGACCTCGGGGTGTCGTGCAGCGAGCCGTCCGAGTTCAATGCCATCGGAAGCATCCTGGTTCGGCCAATCCCGTCGGCGATGCTGCCACACATGGTGCAGCACTGGCACTCGCGCCTCTGCCGCCCGTTGGGCGATATCATCGAGCAATGCATCGTCGGCGCGGCGTCCCGCGGCCAGCTTGATTCCCACGGCGCCCAGCGCGAGACCGCGTTCAATTTCCCGCAGGGCATGTGCGGTGAAGTTGGGATTCACGGCCACGTAGGCTTTCACATGACCGCCTGCGTCACTCGCGAAACTGAACATCCAATCGTTGGCGCGGGTCTGATCTTCTGGAGACGCGAAGTACGTGGGCGACGTGTATCCCCACGACCCAAGTACGGACGCCACCTGGCAGCGCACACCGATTCGTGCACTCCCTTCGAGGCGTGCCTGATTGTACCGCATCCAGTCGGCACGGTTGGTGTGCGGCGTGTGAAAATGTGCGTGCGGATCGATAAGGGGCTCGGGCCCACCCAGTGGTATTTCCGTGCTCGTCACCGTGCGCCGTCCTGACTCGTGGGTGAACTCATGCCCGGAGCGGGCCGGGACGCAGGGACTGCATCACTGCGGGGAGGAGGCGTGCGACTTCGTCGCAGGCCATATCGTCGTGTGCCAGCGCACCGAATTGATAGGCACCACGCTTCAGCAGCACGCCAGCGTGTGCCGCCGCGGCCACCAGCACGTCGATCTGTTCCTGTTCATCGGATTCGAGACGCCACATCATGGGTGGGCCTGCCACGCGCACCCCCGTCCAAGGTGCCTGGGACAGTGCCTCGCCAACAATCTCCTGCATACGACCGCCAGCACTGGCCATGCCCTCGCAGACGTCCAGCCGATCATGCCATTCGAGAACGGCACGGGCGGCAGCAAGTCCGGTGGCCTCCGTGGCTGCGGTGGAAGAAATCCAGGTACGCATCGTCGCCTCCATCACGCCGGCACGACCCACCACGGCGGCCAGGGGGTATCCATTGGCCAGCGCCTTGCCGAGTGCCGTGAGGTCCGGCACCACATCGTGCAGCGCCTGCACGCCACCAGTCCGCACCCGAAAGGCCGTCTTCACCTCATCGAATATGAGCAGCGCACCGGTGGCATCGGCAGCATCACGTGCTGCCTGCAGCCACTCGCGCGAGGCGATCTCGTGAATGAGTGGCTCGAGGATGATCGCCGCCGGCCGTTCACTCGTGCGGCCAGCGTCTCCCGGGACCGCGGCCGCAGCACCACCCTCCGTTGCACCGGCGACGGCCGCACGCAATGCTTCGCAGTCGTTGAACGGGACCCATGTCACGGCGCTGCGTACGTCACTGGACACCCCGTTCGCATCGCTGGCCCAGTCGAGCCATCCGAAATATCCGCAGGCCACCACCCGCTGCCGACCCGTGGCGGCTCGGGCGATTCGAACGGCAGCGGCCGTGGCCTCGGCCCCCGTGCGCAGGAATCGCACCTGCTCCGCACAGGGGATCACCTCGATGAGGCGCTCCGCCACCTCCACTTCGAGACGATGGGGCAGCGTGGAAACGTTCCCCTGCGCCGCGGCGTCCTGCACTGCGCGTGTGACGGCGGGATCCGCATACCCGATACCCACTGCCCCGAGCGCCATGCCTAGATCGATGAAGCGGCGCCCGTCCGTGCTCCAGACCGCACTGCCAAAGGCCCGATCGAAATGCGTGGGCAAGGTGGCGTCGTACTGGCGAGCCCCATACAAGGCCTCAGGTCGCTTGCTGCCCGTGGAGCATCCACCCGGGATGGCGTCGACGGCACGCGCGCGCCACTCATCGCCCGGGGGTCCCCTGTGCGGAAATGTCAGGGTCATGCGCCGTGTCCGCGTTCCACCTGGGCAAGCGCTCGCTGCACCGCAAGGCGCGTTTCGCGTTCGATCGTACGCAACACCTCAATGCTCGCAGTTCGGATGAGCAACAATTCCCTGGCATCCGGACTCGCGCGGAAGACCAGCGAACGGAACGTGCGCATCACGAGTTCCTCATTACGCGTGCCAAAGTAGGCGATCGCCTCCAGAGCGTTCCGCATGTCCGCGAAGGTCTGTTCGACCGCCTCATGGCTCGGAGCGCCCGCGGCATGGCGTGGAGGAGGCAGCTTCTTGGTGGCATCTCCCGCCAGCAGATGCAGCTCGTAGAGCGACAACAGGCAGGCCTGCGCCACGTTCAACGAGAAATGCTCCGTCGTGGGGATGGTGCAGATCGCGTGCGAGCGATCGAGCGCCTCATTGGGCAACCCATGATCCTCACGCCCGAACATGATGGCAACCCGTCCAACCTGCGCGTGCTCGAGCAGGTCGACCGCCGCGCTGCGCGGCGTGTGACGCGCCCAGCGTGCAGCCTGCCGGCGCCCGGAGAATCCCACGACATAGACACAGTCTGCCAGCGCCTCCTCAATGGTGTCGAAGTGTCGGATACGTTCGACGATATCCCGCGTATCGTGCGCCACCTGCTCGACGCGCGTTGGGTCGTAGGGCCGCGGGCGTATGAGACGCAAGTCGCGAACGCCCATGTTCTTCATGGCCCGTACCACGCCGCCGATGTTGATCGAATCCTGGGATTCGTAGAGCACCACCGTGACAGCATTGAGAATCGAATCGGTCATGCGCCCAAGATAGCGCCTTCCGTCAGCGACGCGTCTCCGTCGGGGTATCCGGCGGGCTGGCGTTGCCGCCCGGGCGGCAATTCAGGGGAACCGAAGGAGAAGTGCGTCTGCCGGGTTCTCCCGGTCGCCGCGCAGGTACGAGAACCCACCGCCCCCGCCAAGCGCCAACTGCCCGAGCCGCCGCTCACGTCCCTCAACGGCTTCGTTGACCACCAACTGAAAGCCAACGGCCACACCGCCGGCCCCATTCCTGAGCGGCAATGCGGCCAGTGGCCACACCAGCTGGAGATCCCAGCCAGATGTGCTCCGCTCCCACTGACAGTCGGGTGCCGGAGTGGCTTCGCCGGCTGGCTGCAGCGGCGTGCAACGGACGCGGGAAGCCGCAGCGCGCGCATCAGGGCTCTCCCCGGTCGCTCGGGAATTGACCGAGGTTTCGGCCAGCAATGCCACCAGCCCGGCGGCCTCCCATGCCGTGCCACTGCCGGTGAAATACCATTGCACGCCACTCACGTTCACATCCGCGCGTTCGTTATCGAGCGGGTTGTCCGGCATGCCGGTTGGAGGACCACTTCCCCAACGTGCCGACACCGGCGGGCCCTCTGCGAGCTCGTCGTCAGTGAGGCGCATGGACACGCGAACGATGAGTGCTTCGGTCGTACGCGCAATCGCCAGCCGTGCCGACGGGGCATGAGAGCGCGTCCATGGCAGCTCGCTTCGTCTGTAGTGCGCCTCCCCAAGCGTGACGACCGTCTGCGAGGGGAGCGAGGCACTCAGCGAGGGCGCCTCCATCCCGATCGTGGGCGGCACCGTGATGGCTGTCCGTTCGGTGAGCGGTCTGGGCGCGTCGTACGGAATTTCGACGTTTCCAGCGTCGACTGTCTGAGCCGCCGACTCGAGCACACTGAGATCAATACTGCTTTGCGCATGCCGTGCCGTCAGCGCAATCTGCCACCCGGTCTCGGTCTCGCGGTGCGTACTGATCGTACCATCAGCCGTTTCGATCACGGCGACCGTGCCAGACGGTGAGCCATCGGCCAGTTGGGAAGACTGCGGGAATGACACACGCTCGACACCCACGGCCATCGCCCGCTCGCCCTCGAGTGTCCACTGCCACACGCCAACAATGCGGCCACGGGAGCCTCTGCCCTCGAGCCAGTGGCGTTGGGTCCGGCGCGCCGCTGGGGTGGTGGCATCGTTGGAAGCGAGGAGATCCGCCGTACCCACTCCATATGGCGGGGCGGGAGCGTCCGCCCGCAGCAACTGCAGTGGCACACTGCCCGCATACCACACCCGCGCGGTGCCATGCCCGCGACTGGCCAGCGGCAGCAATTCGATCAGCGCACCCGGTGGTACAGCCGCGGAACTTGCAGCAACGCCCGTTTCGCCAGGTAGTCGCGCCCGTTCCACCGCCTGCAGGAAATCGAACCCATCCTCGAGGCCACCGGCACCACGTCGCACCTCCGGCACCCATGCCAGGGCCGAGGGCACGCGGGCTGCACCGGTGATCGGCAGCGTGATCGCGACAGGCTCCTCCGCCTCCCACTCCAGCACATCCAGCAAATGCCCGTCACACACCACCACCGTGCGGGTCATCCCAACACCCGGAGCGATGTCCTGCGTCCGTTTGCGTATCCAACCGGCGCCACCACGGTCTTCAAAGGCCAGCAGCCTGGCCGGCCTGCGCTGCTGTGACGCGCCATTCACCAGCGGCGCATGGTGTGCCAGGGTGCTGCGATACCAGTGCAGCGCACGCTCGACATAGCTCCCGGTGCCCGGGTCGTCGAGCCAGCGTTCCGCGTCGGCCTGCACGGTGAGCGCGAGTCGATCCGGGTGCCCATGACCTCCTCCGGTCTCTCCTCCCTCCAGCGCCACGTAGACTCGTCCCTCGTCGCGGCGGATGACGGCCAGCCCCTGCGAGGGGAGGCAGACACTTGGCATAGCCCTCGACAGGTTCGGCGCACATGGCGCATCGCCCGCAGACCACTGGAGTAAGGGGTCTTTCGTCTGGCTCTGGATCCCTCCCCCGGCATGCCGTGACCGGTTGCCTTCCGATTCCGCCAGACAACCCCCAGGCGTGTCGTCACGTGCCATGAGCAATCCGCGCCACGACAGATCTGCCCGTGTGAGCGGACCCGGCGCATCATGCCGCTCTGCATCCGCCGTGGAGAACCGACGCCCACTCCTGTCTTGACCGGCGACACTGCCCACTGGGGCATAAAGACGTGCCAGCAGCGCCGCGATCCGGGGGTCAGCGCGATGCGCCTGGCCAAGCTCGCAGTACTCCGCCAGACGCCATTGCCGCACCGAGACGGCATACTGGGAATCACGTCGAGCCGGCAGGGTGCTGTCGGGCAGAACACCTGCGAACGGGGTCAGAAAACCGCGGTGAAAACGATCATCGAGGACCGGCGAGAGCGTGCGGCCTGTGGCACGCAGCCACTCGACGCCGTACCAGAGACCCCGATGAGCAAAGAGGTGATAGTTCTCACCCTCGTACCAGGTGCCGTCGACCAGGAGGCCATGCTCCAGCAGCCAGGGCAGCGAGGCGGGAGCAACAAGACGCCGTGCGATCTCGGCTTCGCGCCCCAGCAGCGTCCACGCGCTGAGGATTGCGATATCGTTCCACACCTGCCGATTGGAGCGGCCCTCGGGAAATTCGGCAATGAGGGCGGCGGACGGCTCGAGCAGCAGAGCCCGGATTACGTTGCCCTCGCCGTGCCGCCCCGCAGTCTCCAGCAGCGACAGGGCATGGCAGGCGTTCAGCAGCCAGATCGACTCCAGATAGGTGCTGAAGAAAGGTCGCGAGGGTCCGAGCACGTTGTCACGATTGGGCCACTTCGCATAACGGCTGGCGAGTTCCTGCAAGATTGCCTCGGCAAGCGCGGCATGCGCAGGATCTCCTCGCAGCAGGTACAGCGAGGCCGCATGCACTGCGCGCTCTACCGTCCAGAGCTGAGCATTCATCGCCCACCAGGCATCGTGCTCCGCGCCCTGGTAATCCCGTTTGCAGAGCCCGCAGTGGTGCCGGTGCGGTAGCCACGGGTCGAAATCCAACAGCACACCATGGACGGGACATCGGCCGCCCACCCGCGTAAGGCGTGCCTTTGCTTCGGGGATAGGAAAGGATTTCGCCTGCAGCAAAGGCAGGAGTTCAGACGAGAGACCGTCGGCCAGCGCTGCAAACGCCCCGCCAGGCATGACAGCGCGACGCCGAGCGTTCAGGTCGAACGCAAGCAGTCGCTTCACTCGCGCGTCCACTGGGTGACGGAAACCAGCTCGCCGCGCAGGTCCATCACCACGTGCCCAAGCCGGCGGGAAAGGCCCTGCACGCCGCGCGCGTGATAGAGCCACGCGACCGGCATGAACTCCGCAAGCAGACGATCCACGGCATGCCACGCGATTGCACGCCTGTCCGTCGGTGCATCCCGCGCCTGCTCCAGAGCCCGGTCCAGGCGCACGTCGTGGAAGCCGGTGTAGTCGAGTGCCCCGCCCCGCTGCGGCGTGGCAAACATCGCGGACAGGTGCCCAAGACCGATGTCACCGGGAATTCCCGTGATGGCCATGTCGTACTCGGCGCGTTCGGCCTTCTCCGTGTTCCGTACGGTACCAAGAAATGTGGCCAGCTCCATGACGCGAATGCTCACCGCAATTCCGCGCGAGGCCAGATCTGCCTGAACGAGCTGCTCAACCGCCATGTCACCACTTCCAACGGTCAGCAGTGTCACGCGGAGCGGCACACCATCGCGTTGCCGCGTACCGGACCGGTCGGTTCTTCGCCATCCGCTGGCAGTGAGCAGGGAATCTGCCAGCGCGTGCACCGCCGCACGGCCGCCCTGGCCCACCGTGTGCGGGGTTCCGGTAGCCGCGGTGGAATCGGAAAACGGCAGCCCAGGAGGGATTGCCCCCACGGCCGGAGTGGCAAACCCGGCAACGGCCGCCTGAACGAGTCGGGCACGGTCAATGGACAAGGACACCGCGCGGCGCACGCGGGCATCATCGAATGGCGGATGCGCGGTGTTGAACGCCAGCACCTGCGAGAACAGCGTCGGAGGCGTAAGCAGACGCAGCAGAGAATCGCGCGCCACGAGCTGCGCCATGGCAGGGGACACCCCGGCGACATCCAGCTCACCACTCACCAGCCCGGCGAACTTCGTAGCCGCTTCGTCGACCACCGCCACCACCAGTCGCGTGAGCCGCGGAGGGCCACCCAATGCGGAAGGAAATGCTTCATTGCGCACGAACTCCCACCGGCGCCCGGGGGTGCGCCCAGCAAAGCGGAACGGCCCGCTGCCGACGGGATGGGTGGAGAAGGCGTGCGAACGCCACCTGGCACGTGGTACGCTATCCAGCAGATGCTGCGGAACGATGGGAAGCTCAGCGAATACCAGCGGCAGTGTCGATTTCGGTGTCGTGAACACCAGTCGCACCGTGTGACTATCCGGCACGGTGACCCGTTCCACGATCGCCACATCGGCGCGGCGCGGCGACCCCAGGGAAGAGTCGGCTGCCGCCTCGAGCGTGAATGCCACGTCCCGCGCCGTCAGCGGAATGCCGTCGTGCCAACGCAGTTCAGGCAATAGTTCGAACGTGATCGCGCGCCGGTCAGCGTCCCAGTGCCAGGCCCGGGCCGCATAGGGTTCGGGTTGCAGAAGGCTGTCAAGGCGCACGAGGGTAAGAAACAGGGCATGACGCTGAAGCTGCCTGGACAAGGGGTGGATGGTGACCAGCGGATTGCCAGACTCGAGATCTGTTCCCGACGCCATGACGACCGTACCAGGCTCCCGGCTCGGGGCTCCGCATGCTGTGAGCAGCATCGCGAAGAGCGTCGTGAACAGGGCCAGGCGCAGCAGCCGCACAGTCTCCCCCAATGCCACCGCGGATCGCCCCCGGGTTGACGTTCCCGTCCCCGATGCGATCATCCTGCCGTGCGCCGATTCTCTGTGCGCGTGTTCGACGCGCTCGTACTGCTCTGGCTCGTCATCTCCATCACCTTCGCGCTCATCCATCTGGCGCCGGGTGATCCGGCGACGTTGCTGATTGCACCCACCGCCTCGGCAGATGATGCCGTGCGTTTGAGAGCCTCGATGGGGCTCGATGCCCCCCTTCCTGTGCAATATGCGCGCTGGGTGGCGGGTGTGCTGCAGGGCGATCTCGGGATGAGCCTGACCCTGGCCAGGCCCGTCACGGCGGTGATAGCCGAAGCCCTGCCCGTCTCGCTTTTCCTGGGTGGCGTCTCGCTGTGCATCACCTTCATCGCCGGCACGCTGTTTGGTATCTGGCAGGCGCTGCATGTGTCCGTGCGAGTGGACCGCGCGATGTCGATCGTGGGGACCACGCTGTTTGCCGCACCGAGCTTTTGGCTCGCATTGGCGCTGGTCACGCTGTTCACTTCGGGTGCGGTGTGGTTGGATCTGCCCGCCTGGATGCGGCTGCCGGCGTTCGGCATGCAGGATCCCGGCGCCTTCGTCGCCACATGGGCAGACCGATGGCGTCACGCGGTCCTGCCGTTGCTGGTACTCAGCGTACCCGGCGTTGCCGGCGTGACACGTTTTGCGCGCCAGAGTATTCGAGAGGCAGCGGCCTTCCCGCATGTGACGAGTGCCACGGCACGCGGACTTTCCCGCTCGCGCGTCGAATGGCACCATGTCGTTCGCAATGCGCTCACCCCGCTGGTCGTCCTGTTCGGACTCACGCTCCCCGGCGTGATCGCCGGCTCCGTATTCGTCGAGCAGGTGTTTGCCTGGCCCGGGCTCGGCCGCACCATGTTGCAAGCCATAGCCGGTCGAGACTATCCGGTGGTGCTGGGCATGACACTCGTCTATGCCGCCACCGTCATCTGCTCCAATCAACTGGCCGATGTGCTGTTGTGGTGGCTCGATCCGAGGCGGCGCGTTGCGTGAGCGCCGCATCATGAACACGACCGATCGTCGAGTGAGTGCGAGTGGTATCACGCTGGTGCTCCTGACGCTCGGCGCAGTCCTCATCCCGTGGATTGCACCGACGGAGTCGCGTGAAATCGGCGATGTGCTTGCCGCGCGTCTGGTTCCCCCACTCTCGCGGGACGCCACCGGTGCCTGGCATGTGATCGGTACCGATGCCTTCGGACGAGACCTCTTTGTGCGTCTCTGGGTGGGTGCCCGCATCTCCCTGCTTGTGGCCGTCACTGGATCAGCCTTGTCCGGGGCCATCGGCATTGCACTGGGGGCACTGGCCGGGTGGAGTCAGGGGTTGCCAGACCGTCTCATCACGGCGTTCGGCGATGCTCTGCTGGCCATCCCGCGTCTCATCCTGCTCCTGGTCATCGCCGCACTGTGGGGACCGGGACTCGGCGTGGTCATCATCGTGCTCGGTCTCACGGGTTGGATGTCGGTGATGCGCCTCGTGCGCGCCGAGGTGCAGCAGGTGCGTGTACAAACCTACGTGGAGGGCGCGAACGCGTTGGGAGTTCCAACGCTCCGCGTGCTCTGGCGTCATGTTCTGCCGAACGCGCTGGGGAGTGCGACTGTCGCCGTGACGCTCGGCGTGGCCAATGCCATCGTGCTCGAGAGCGGGCTGTCATTTCTGGGCCTTGGCGTACAACCACCAGCGGCGAGCTGGGGGAACATGATCGCCGGCGGACGGGAATGGCTCCTCACGGCACCGTGGATAGCGCTCGCCCCCGGCATCCTGCTCATCATCACGGTGGTGGCGTGCACGATGCTTGGGGAGGGCCTGCATCAGCCATCCCGCGTTGGACGAGAAACGTCACGATTGCCGCTGGGCCGGCCGTGAAGGACAACACCTCCCCACAGGGCATCGCAGCAGCGGTTGGCGTTTCGTCGAGTCGACACGGTGTCACCATCCATGGCCCCTGCGACGGCAGTCGCCAGTGCCCCGTGACGTCATGCATCCGCCAGTTTACGGCACGTAGCACGACCGCATAGGGCTCGCGCTGCGCAATCGTCACGGCCGATGCCACCAGCCCGTCGCCATGGAGTGAAGGGCCGGCATGGGAGACCTGCTGGTGGTTCGGCACGAGATCACGCCAGGTCTCGCCCACCAGAGGCAGGAGAATTTCATCGCTGATCCGACTGACCTGACAGATTGCCTCCTCTCGCGACCCCTCGGAAAGCAGCAGAGCGAGGTGCGCCGTGAAGGAGCCCTGGCATTGGGCCTCGGGAACGTCCGCTGGCCACCCGGCGTGACCAGGTCGTTCAGGAATATCAGCACGCGACAGGGCGCCCACCGCCCGCAGCAAGGTCACCGCCAGAACGCCGTCACGGACCTCTGTTTCAGCGAGCCCATCGCTGATCAGCGACGCACACCTCATCCCGGCCTGATGCAGCACCCATCGGTGGAGCGGCATTCCGTCTGGTACCGCCTCCCGCGTTCCCGCTGGTGGCACGATGGGCGCTCGGCGCACGGGCCCGAAGGCCGCATCAGCCCACACCTCGCCATGCGCAACGTCTGTGTGCCACACGAGCCGCACCCGATGATCCGTGCGCTGGTTCGTGATGGACGCCCGGCATTCCACCGCATCACACCCCACCGAGAGGCGGAGCACCGTGTGCACTCGCACCGGACCGCGTGGCGTGCCCACGTCCGACTTGCTCTCCCCAGGCTCCTCCAGCAGCCAGGATAGCTCGATGGCGCCTCGCAGTGGCCCTTCCTCGCAGAGACGCACATCGGAGACTCGGAAGCGCTGCGGGAGACCTGGTGATGGCGTGTAGCTGTCACCCAGATCGGGGCACGATTCCACATGGAGCGCATCAGACACAATCCGTTCGCCCATGCCGATCATGACATGGCCGTCTCGTGAAACCGTGAGCTGGACACGTCCATTGTCCAGTTGCCATTGCGCGGGACCGCCACTGACACTTATCGGCCTCGGTGGCGATGGAGCGGAAGTCTCTTCGGGGTACCAGACCCGGAGCCCGTGCGCCGGAACCTCAGGCATCCATGCGAGCAGGCGCTGCTCCACCACGAGATCATTGTCCGGATAATGCTGTGGCGATTCGCGACGTTCCCAGGTACAGCGGGGAACTCCCAGAAGCTGCACCATCAACGCGTCCGTGCATGGCGCCCAGGTCTGATACGCCGCCTCCGCCGATGCCCTGCTTCCCACCACTCCACCGGGCGTGGCGCTGGAAGGCCCCACCGGGACATCGGCAACCGTGGATCGGAGCACGAGATGGGTGAGGCCGCCACGCACCCGCGCCGCACGATTGCGTACGACGACCGGCGCAACAGTTGGCGTGCCAGACAGGGTGCCGG
>CAZPJX010000052.1:0-19530 GCA_964586985.1 uncultured Gemmatimonas sp.
CACACCCGCTTCCACGAGCCCCATGTAGGTCTCCGCATGCGCCTGCACCGCATCGGCGTGGAGCGTGAGTTCGGTTCCCCCGCCCAAGGTCATGCCCGCGGGGGCCACGACCACCGGGAACGGCGCGCGTCGAATAGACATCACGGCGTCCTGGAAGGCCTTGATCGATACCGCGATATCGTCCCAGGCACCGGCGGAGATTGCGAAGGAGACGAGCGATAGGTCCGCGCCCACGCTGAAGGCGCGAGCATCTTCGTTGCCGATGACAAGCCCATTGAACCCCAGACGGTCAATGGTACGCAGGGCGTTCTCGAGCCCCTCCAGCACCCCGCTCCCGAGACTGTTCATCTTTGAGCGGAACTCAAAGCACGCGACGCCGTCGCCCAGGTCGATGAGCCGGGAGAGGCCATTGTCTTCAAGTATCCGACCTGTCGCCGCGAGCGTTGCCAGCGAGATGCGTCCGGAAATGGGTGTGGCTGGCTCGTAGCGGCCGTCAAACGTGAGCGTGTCCCCCTGTGTGTGAAACGCTCCCTGCGCTTGTTCCAGCAGCATGGGGGTGTCGAGCCCATGTGCGCGAAATTCCTCGCGCAGCCAGTCGAGTCCGAGTGCGTCCATCACCTGGAAGGGGCCAACTTCCCAGCCGTATCCCCACACCATCGCGCGGTCAATCGCGGTGAGGTCGTAGGCGAGCTGTGATGCCAGGGAGAGGGTGTAGTGCGCGACATCGACGAGGTGGTCGCGCAGGAAGGCGCCCTGTGCACCGGGCAGGGATCTGGCCACGGGCAAGCGCTGCGCGATCGGTAGACGGAGTGCCTGTCCGATATCGCCGCCCGAGAGGCGCTGCTGTGGGGCGTACTGGGCGGTCTTCCAGTCGAAGGTGAGAGTGCCGTCCTTGGTCTTCTGATAGAAGCCACCACCCGTCTTGTCGCCGAGCCTGCCCTGGTCCACGAGCGCGGAGCGCATCCACGCCGGCACGGAGAAATCTTCGCCGGTGGTGAGCGAGAGGCCTTTGGTGACATGCACGAGCACGTCGAGTCCCGTGAGATCGCCTGTGCGAAAGGTTGCCGTGCGGGCTCGGCCAATGAGGGACCCGGTGAGGCCATCGACCTCATCAATGCTGAGTCCGTGCTCCTGCATGCGGCGCATGGCGCTGATCATGCCGAACACGCCGAGGCGATTGGCGACGAAGCCCGGCACGTCCTTGGCGATGACGATGCCCTTGCCCAGCGTGCGCTCGGCGAATTCCCGCATGGCGCCGATCACCGCGGGGTCGGTGTCTGCCGTGGGAATGATCTCCAGCAAATGCATGTACCGCGGCGGATTGAAGAAATGCGTCCCGAGGAATCGGCGTCGGAACTTGTCGCCACGTTGTGCGGTGAGGACCGCCATGGGGATCCCCGAGGTATTCGAGGAGACGATGGCGGTGGGCTTCATCAGCGGCTCGATCCGGGCAAAGAGCAGCTGTTTGGGCTCGGGCTGCTCGATGATGGCTTCGCAGATCCAATCGCATTCCGCGAGCCACGTGAGATGGTCCTCGGTGTTCCCCGTGCGCACACGGGCCGCGGCCGTCGCATCCATGAACGAGGCCGGCTTGCTGCGAACGGCCTTCTGGAGACCATTGCGTGCCGGGGCACTGCGATCAGGGGACTGAGGATCCGGGCTACCCGGGATATCGAGCAGCACGACGCGGCAGCCCGCCGACGCCGCGAGCGCGGCGATGCCGCTGCCCATGGCGCCGGCACCGACCACGCCGACCGTTGTCACACGCATGCACGTCTCTCCGTGAGGGATACCGCCAAGATCCGCCTCGGACGGGGCGGAGGGAAGGGGAATTGATCTGATAATATGACGGTATCGTCGTGTTTTTGCGACTACACGCTTCCACGGCCTGTCTCACCCATGGCGTTGCGACGGCGACCGTTCACGTCCGAGAAGAGCGAACGAATCTGTGCGATGCCCTCGTCGGCCGTGGTGGCCTCGGCGCGCACGGTCGGGCCAAGACGGATGACGCGCGGCCCCCAGTCGAACGCTACGCAGCAGATCGGCACATCAGCCCCCTGCGCGACATGCCAGAAGCCGCTGCGCCAGTGGGTCACCCGTTGGCGTGTTCCCTCGGGGGCCAGGGCGAGCACGAACCGGGGCTGGCGCTGGAACGCGGCGATGGTCTGATCTACGACGTTGTGCGGGTTGTGGCGATCCACGGGAATGCCACCGATCGATCGCATGAACCAGCCCAGCGGTGGATGAAAGAGCGAGGCCTTTCCCCACCAGCGGGTGTCGAGCCCCAGCGCCCATTTTGCTGCGAGACCGACCAGGAAGTCCCAGTTCGAGGTGTGTGGCGCGACGATGACAACGAACTTCGGGATGTCAGGCATCTGGCCTGCGAATTGCCAACCCGTACGGCGGAGCCACCAGAGACCAAGGGACTGAAGAACGGGATGATGCACCTGCGGGACCTGGGGACCGAGACGCCAGTTGGCGAGCGATGCGCTGGCGGGTGAACGGGACATGGCGTTCATTTGACGCATGACGCTTCGAAACCGCAAGGCACCCGTCGGTGCAATGTCGTGGATTGGGACGGTGCTGTGCGTGCTGTCGACTCTGGCCTTGGCTGTGCCCGTGGGTGCGACGGCACAGTCGGTGGTGGAGGGCCCGCTGGTGCTACGCCTGCCGGCGAGTGCGCGCAGCGTGAGTGTGGCCGACGCCGGCCTCGTTTCCTCGGACGCCGACGTGCTGTTCTACAATCCGGGGATGCTGGCCTCCGCACGGGGGCTCTCACTCTCCATGCAGCGCTATGCCTCCACTGCGACAGCGGGAGCCATGGCAACGATCACGACCGTAGGGTCGATGACCGTCGGCCTGGGCGTGCAGGCTCTGCGCTGGAAATCCTCGGATACCGACTATCGTGAGGCCATCCAGCACGGGGCGCCGCATCTTGCTACTGCCTGGCGCGGCTCCGGTGGGATCAACGCATCGAGCTCGGCGTTCACGCTGGGACTTGCACAGACGGTCAAGGGGGTGCGACTCGGTGCGGCGGTGAAGTACGCAGAGGACGCCTTCGGCAATGCGACCGATGGTACGGTGGCGGTCGATCTGGGCGCCAACAGGCCCCTTGGCCCGGGGACGCTGGCCATCACGGTGCAGAATCTGGGTGCCGGTTTGCGCCTGGCCGGTGAAAGCGCTGGTATGCCACACCGCTTTGGGGTTGGGTGGGGCAGTGCCGCAATCGGGCGATGGGAACACTGGGACCTCGGCGTGCTGGCGCAGCTCACGGTAGAGGGGTCTGACGGGTTCGTGCGTCCTGCCGGCGGCGTGGAACTGGGCTACGTGCCCGTCGATGGGGTCGCGCTGCAACTGCGCGGCGGACTGCGTGCGCCACGCGAGCAGGACGAGTCGCCGGTCACCGCGGGCCTTGGTATCACGGTGGATCGATTCTCGCTGGACTACGCGCTGGAACCCATGCAGGGTGGGAGCCCGGCGTCCCATCGGGTGGGCGTGCGATTCAAGTAATCGCATGCGTGAGCCCGCGACGCACGCCGCGCGCGCCAGTGAGAATTGGCTTTGACAAGGCCTCGACCTAGCCTTCGTCACTCTCCAGATACGGCGAGAGTCTCTCCCGCAATTGCCGGAGTGCGCGACTCATGTTGGCCTCGACGGCTTTTACGGTGATCCCCAGCTGCTCGGCGATCTCGCTATACCGAAGATGTCGCTCGCGACTCAGCAGGAAGACCTCACGCGTGCGGGGCGGCAATTCCGTAATCGCGTTGCGAATGGCGATGGCCAGTTCGCCAGCCTGCGCTTCTGCGTCTGCCTGTTCGGCCGGCTCGCTCAACGCCTCGACCAAACTCTGCGTCTTGCGCCGCACCTGTAGGTGCCGCAGATGGTTGAGCGCCCGGTTCCGCACGGCCTGAAGCAGATAGCCCGGGATGCTGCTGCCATCGGGCAATGTCTCGCGCCGGCGCCACAGCTCCAGAAACACCTCCTGGGCCAATTCTTCGGACACATCCGGTTCGTGCAGGATGCGGTTGGCCGCACGCACGACTGCTGGGTACCACTCCCGGAACAACGCGTCGAACGCGGTGTGGTCACCGCCACGCAGGCGGGCCAGCACGTCAGATTCGGTCACGGGATGAGTGAGGAAGGGGGTGTGGGAGCGCGGCGAGAAGCCCTTTCGGTGTTCCGTTGATGGCACGGGCACCTGAGGGTAGTTGAAACATGGGCTCCGGTACATGCTGACATACCGAATTGAGCTAGGGTATCTCGAGGTCTCCGTGTCCTTGGGGTATGTCCGAGGAAAACCTACCAGATCCCACAGACGCGAAGAGTAGCGCAGAGGTTAACGCCGACTGGGCAGCCATCGGCGCCTTCCTCGCGGGTGAACCTGACGCTGGTCAGGTCGCCTCGGTTGAAGCATGGCTCGCCACGCATCGGGCCGACGCACGGCTGGTTGCGCTCGTCGCAGACCATGCCGAGCGGCTACGGCAGCAAGCCGATATCCCCGTTGACACAGAGGTGGCGCTCAGGGCGGTGCGGGCTCGGATTGCGGCAGATCCATCCGCACGGCCCGACCTGCGGGTGCAGTCTGGGGGCTTCCCGCGCCGGATGCAGGAACCCAGGGCCCTCGCGGCGAGACCGAAACGCTGGGCGCTTGGGGTGGCCCTCGCGGCTGGTGTTGCCGCGGTGGTGGCAGTCTCGCAGTTGTGGGGGCGAGGAGAAGGGACTCCCAGGGAGTACCGGACGGCGGTGGGGCAGCGGGACTCCGTTCGGCTTCCGGATGGAAGTCTGGTCGTCCTGGCACCCGCCAGCCGACTCACACTGACCTCGTCATTCGGACGACCTGCACGGGACGTGGAGCTCGAGGGTGCTGCGTATTTCGAAGTCGTTCACAATGCCACCCAGCCGTTCACGGTGCGCGCGGGAGGTGCGGACGTACGAGATCTCGGCACGGCTTTCAGTGTGAAGACCGGTCGTGAAGGCTCCGTGTCGGTGGTGGTCACGCAGGGCGTGGTCTCGGTGGAGCGTGCCGCCGCAGGCGCTGATTCCGTGGCGCCGGTGGAATTGCAGGCGGGAGATCGGGTCGTTCTGTCAGGAGGCCGCGTCGCAGTGGCCCGTGGCGTGGTCACCGCTGAGGATGTAGCCTGGACGCGGGGACGGCTCACCTATCGTGATACCCCGATGCGCGAGGTGCAGGTGGACCTCCAGCGCTGGTATGGGGTTGATTTGCAGATCACCGACAGCACGCTGGCCAACCGCACGCTTACCGCGACGTTCCAGGGCGATTCGGCCGCTCAGGTCGTCCGTCTGATCGCGCTGGCGTTGGGCGCAGAGGCCATCCGGCGCGGTGATGCCGTGCTGCTCCAGCCCCTAAGTGCACCGCCGCCTGCTCAGCGGTAACAGCGCCCGAGGATGAGGTGGCCACGCGGTTGTCTCTCACGGCAGGCCCTCCTCCTGGGACCATGTGCATGATGCAAAGCCGGCGAAGGTCGCGGGTGCCTTTGGGAACGCTGACGGCGGCTGCCATGCTGTTGTGTGCCCAGCCGGCCCTGCTGCAGGCGGCGGAGCCTTCGTGCCCGATGCGCCCCGTCTCCACCGAGCACCGTGTCGCCTGGGCTTCGCCACTCGACCGCGTGGTGAGCGTGCGGCTTACCGAGGTGACAGTGCGGGAGGCCCTTGATCGGCTTGCCAGGCTTGCGAAGATCGGGCTGACCTACAGCAACGAGCTCTTGCCGGAAGAGGGGCGCCTGTGCCTCACGTTCGACCAGGTGCCGCTGGGATCGGCGCTTGAACTGCTGTTGTCCGGCTCGCGGTTGCGGCCCGTTGCCCTGGGCGATGCGCAGGTCGTCCTCGCACCCATGCAGGATCGGGCACCTTCGATTGAACCATTGACCGCTGCTCGACAGGCGAGCGTGCTCGATCGCGTTGTGGTGACAGGCTCGCCGGACGGTGTGGCCGAGCGAGGTGCACCGTTCGCTGTCGATGTTGTGGATGGTGCCACGCTGTCGCGGCATGGCGTGACAACGCTTGGAGCTGCGCTCGAACTGCGGGTGCCGGGCCTTTGGACAGGAGCCGGCGCGGCGACGGGGTATGGTGGCCTTCGCGGTGCGAGCTCCTTCAATGTGACGGCGCCGAAGGTCTACCTCGATGGGATTGAAGTCGCCAATCCATTACTGGCCATGCCGCTTGATCCGGCCCGTGTGGCCCGTGTGGAGATCATACGCGGACCGCAGGGCGCGGCCCTCTATGGTGCCGATGCGATCGGTGGGGTGGTGAACATCTTTTCGCGCTACGATGGGAGCGACATGGGTAGGCCACAGCTGCGACTGTCCATGTCAGCCGGCGTGTCGGCGACGCCGTTCACGGTGCGCCCGGTCTTCGTGCAGGATCACGCGCTTTCCCTTCGTGCCGGTACCCCCTCACGGAGTGTTGGCCTCGGGCTCAGCATCGGTACCAGCGGAGCCTACGCGCCCGATGGATCCGGACAGCGGATACTGGCCGATGCCGCCGGGCGCCTGGTGCGTTCCCGCCTGATGCTGACGGGAACTGCTCGTTTCTCGCTGCAGAGCGCGCCGTCGGACAGCAGCCTGGTGGACTCTTCCGATGGTTCGCGTCAGTATGCAACCGCCATCGGTACGCGAACAGGCGAGAGCGCCCGGATTCAGGTGAACGGCCAGCGACTGGCCCAATACACCCTGGGCGGCAGCGCATCCTTCATGTCGAGCCAGCATTGGACCCATTCGCTCATTGCGGGATTCGATGGGCTTCGGGCGCAGGGCCTGCCTCCCGTGGACATTGCCGCCAGTTCAGTGGGACACCTGGCAGGCATCCTGGCGAATAGTGCGATTGTTGGTGATCGCGGCACATTGCGTCTGCGCTCGGTTGGGCAATTCGATCTCGCGCGCAGGACGCAGTTGACGCTGACGTTGGGCGCCGAACAGTCGGTGGCTAGGGATGTGGCCTCCTCCAAACACCCTGCGGTTGGGGGAGCCGGGGATGGATTGACGCGAATGGGGCGAGGTGGGGTGGCTTCGTTGGCGGACTCGGCTGATGTCTGGTATGACAGTCGTGGGATATCCGCACAAGGCACGCTAGCCTGGCGAGATCAATGGATCGCTTCCGCAGGATTGCGTGCGGAGCAGATCACGGGAGCGACGCCCGCTGGGCAACATGCGTTGCTTCCCATGGTGGGAGTCGCCTATACGAAGCATCGCGCTGGCGCGATGCTCAAGCTGCGTGGGGCCTTTGGTCGAGGGATTCGCCCGGTGCGGTCGTCACTGCTTTCTGGTGCGGCCATCAGCGTTGGGCAACCACGCGTGGTGAGCAGACTGCAGCCGGAGTCCCAGCAGGGGACGGAGTTCGGTGGCGATCTGCAGTTCCGGTCTGGTATCGGGTTGCATCTGACCCGCTTCGATCAGCGCGCAACGGGCCTGGTTCAGCGGGTCGCCACAGTCCGTCGAGTGATCGGAGCAGAAGGGCAGGTGCATCGCCAGGTTTCGTACCATCTGGAGAACGTGGGCGCCATCAGCAATCGAGGCTGGGAGTTCGAGGGTACCGCTCAGGTGCAACGTCTGTCATTGGCTGCAGGCCTGTCCCTTGTCGACAGCCGGGTGGCCCGTGTGGCGGAGGGATACCGCGGCGAATTGCACGCTGGCGATCGCATGTTCGATGTACCGGCCAGCACGCTTACTTTCTCCGCGGCATATCTGATTGGCCCGCTCACCTTCGCCACCAGTGCGGCTCGCGCTGCTGACTGGGTGGAAACCGATCCCCAGCGCGCGGGTGTGATGTCAGGGGTCGGTGCGGCGAACCAAGTGTCGTCGTCTGCCGACTTCCCGTACACGACCTTCTCCTCGACGCTGGGCAGACCGTTGCCCACGTCTCGGAATGCCGCCCTCACGCCGATTACGCGGTGGGGTGCCAGCATGACCTATCGCCTGCACAAGGGACTTTCTGTCGTGACGGCTGGCGAAAATCTGCTGAACGCACAGCGCAGTGTGGGGGGTGGTGTGATGCCAGCCGGCCGTACGGTGACGATCGGATTACGTACCGTTTTCTAGCGGACAGCGGTTCACGATTACGGCAGGCGCGTCAGTCCAATATCGTCCAGGAGTATCGTTCCGGTGCGCTTGCGGTCGAACACCAGTCGAATGATGCGCAGGGTCGTGGGATCGAAGCTGCTGTTGGCGGCTGTAAATGCACCCATCGGCGCGACGTATGTCTGCATCACCTGTTCGGCGAGCGTGGAGAACTGCGCCTTGTCCCGCCCCTTGCGTCGGTAGACATAGCTTTCGATCGGCAGGCGTACGGCGCCGAGCGTACTCAGCGGGACTCGTGCGACATGCCCGGCAGCGTCCTCAACTTCCACCGAGAAGTCGGGCGCGACGGTATCCTTGGCCGGCTTGCGGGCCGCCTGCTTGGGGCCCGGCGCCGCCTTGCGGGCTGTGCTGTCCCGCGCAGCAGAATCTGTTCGCGCGAGGCGCGGGACGCGCCTGGCACCGGGCTGCTGATCGGTGGTACCTATCGTGAAGAGCAGGGCGCTCTGTGCATCGACGCGCCATGCCAGTCTGAGCGAATCGGGAACCGAGACGCTCACCCGCGCTGGCCAGCGCGGGACAGCCGAGTCGGCGCCCGCTGCGGGGGTGTTGTTCCAGCCGATGGTGGCCGCGTTGCTGCGGAAGGTGGTGGTGCGATTGCGCGTGGTGATGTCGTTCTCCTTCCAGGTACTCACCGAATCTGCCGCGATTCGAACACCCGGTGCGGTCCCTGATGTGACATCGATGTCCTCGTCGAACGTGGCGAGCCACTGCGTCTCGGCGTCGGCGTAGCGCGAGAGATACATCGTGGGAGGCAGCCAATCGCCGGCGCTGCGATAATCGCGGAAGATCTCGCGGTAGGCTACCATGCCCTTGAGCGTTGCATCGAGGAAGCCACCGATCACGACCCGTCCGAAGCGCCGCTGTTCTTCGCCATCGATGAGCGCCTTGAGCTGGAGCGTGCGACCGGAGGTCTTGCCGATGTCCTTGTCGTTCCAGACCGTGTTCCACTGTCCATGATTGGCGCGATACATCCAGATGGCACTCTTGAATTCGGGCCCGGAACGCGTGAACCGGAACCGATTGTACTGGGTCAGGCCCGAAAAATTGGATACATCGCCATCGTGCGACCCGTGAATGACGAGGTAGTTGTAATCGCTGACGGGCGTTGCTTGCTCAGCCGGCCGATATTGTCCGTCCACCGGAGCGATCGCCACGAGTGACTTGATGTCGAAATGGAAATCGAACTTCTGGGTGGCATCGTCTGGGTAGGCGGGCAGACGGTTGAATGCGCCGGCGATGGCTACGGCTTCGCCACCACGGGAATGCCCCATGAGCGCGATGCGCGTCATGTCGATCTTGTGATACAGCGGTTTACTGGTTGAGTCGTTGAGCGCGCGGAACACCTCGAGATGCTTGAGCAGCACCCAGGCCCGCGCGTCGTTCTCACCACGGATACCTCCGTTGAGGAAGTTCTCGTCTATGGACGCGAGGACATATCCCTTCGAGGCGAGGAGCTCACCGAGCCAGGCGTACCCCGGATCGGAAAACTCCTTCATGTTGTGATTGCCGTGCACGATGAGCACGAGCGGGAATGGCCCAGGTCCTTCGGGATACCATACCCGTGCATTGAGCGGAAACCTGGTGTTGTCGTAGCCCCAGTACTTCTTGCGACTCCTGGCCACCGGTGGATCCATGCGCGCAAAGGGCGACGCATCGACGGTGCCCGTTCGGTAGGTGATCGAGTCCCGGAACTCGGGTCGTCGGACATCCTTTCCACTGCCGTAATACAGAGTTCGCACCGGGAGTGAACCCGGTTGTCCAGGATTGGGCGCGGTGATGCGACGCCGAGCCAGGACCGTGGCGGCATCACTCGGCGCGATGGTGAGCGGTTGGACACAGCCCTGCAGGGCGAGGCAGACCGCCGCGGCGGAGGCCATCGTCGGAAGCCAATGACGGGGAGACGACATGCCGGACGTTATCCGTCGGGCTATTCCCCCGCTACTTGCCTGGGTTGGACTCCCTCTCGCGGCGGCGGCATCCAGGTCGCATGTTCTCGCCATGGACCGACGCCTCTTTCTTTCCGCACTCGCCGGCAGCACCGCCTTGCCGGCGCTTTCCATGCCGCAATTCTCGGCGGGAGCCGTTCGCCGCCTGCTGGATGCCGCCGAGGTGGCACGCAGCCGAGGGGTGGATCTGTTCGCCGCCAGCACGCCGGGGTGGATGGGTTCGACTGAAGAGGCCAGGCGGTTTGCCGCCGACGAGGATTTCTGGGAGCCGGTGCAGCGGGCCTTCGATCTCGATCGCACCTGGATCAACCTGAATAACGGCGGGTGTTCTCCGGCGCCCTCACATGTCATGGCGCAACTCGAGCGCGATCTCCGCTTCTCCAACGAATTGCCCGTGATTCACATGTGGCAGACGCTCGAGCCGCGCATCGAGGTCGTGAGGCGCGAACTGGCGCTAGAGTTCGGATGTGACACCGAGGAGATGGCGATCACGCGCAATGCCTCTGAAGCCCTCGAGACGCTGATCTTCGGCACGGATCTCCAACGCGGTGACGAAGTGGTGGTGAGCAATCAGAACTACGGGCGCATGCTCAATGCCTGGAAGCAGCGCGCCAAACGTGATGGGATCGTTGTGAAGGAGATTTCCTTTGCCGTTCCGAACTCGACACCGCAGTCGATCGTTGACCGGTTCGCCGAGGCGATCACACCACGCACGAAGGTCATGGAGATTACGCATATCACCAACCTCACCGGGCAGATCCTCCCTGTGAAGGAACTGGTGGCGATGGCCAGATCCCGAGGGGTGAAGACCTTCGTGGATGGTGCTCATGCGTTTGCGCATTTCCCATTTACGCGCGATGAACTTGGGTGCGACTTCTATGGGACAAGTCTGCACAAGTGGCTGCTGTCGCCTATCGGCACCGGGTTCCTGTATGTGCGGAAAGAACAGATTCCGTCGCTCTGGCCCTTGATGGCGGGCAATCCGGGACAGGAAGCCGATATCCGCAAGTACGAAGAAATCGGTACGCATCCCGCCGCCAACCACAATGCGGTGTCGGTATCGCTGGCGTTTCACCGTGCCCTGGGTGCGCCG
Source organism: uncultured Gemmatimonas sp. (assembly GCA_964586985.1). Taxonomy (GTDB): domain Bacteria; phylum Gemmatimonadota; class Gemmatimonadetes; order Gemmatimonadales; family Gemmatimonadaceae; genus Gemmatimonas. The sequence continues at coordinate 11,133 of CAZPJX010000052.1, forward strand.
CGCAAGTATGCCCGCCTGGTGTATCTGCGGGATCGCTGGGCGAAGCGTCTTCTCGCCGAAGGCGGCGGTCGAGTGAAGGTTCTTACCCCGCTTGATTCACCATGGGGTGGCGGCCTCGGATTCTTCTCCGTGGACGGACTCGATCCTGTCAAACTGGGGAGTTGGCTGGTGGGGCAGCACCGCGTGGTCCAGACGCCCATTGTGCACCCCGAGTTCAGCGGGATCCGGGTCACCCCCAACGTGTATAGCACCCTGGACGAGATCGACCGTTTCTCTGACCTCGTTCTCCGGGCCATTCGCAAGGGGATCGCCTGATCAATCGCCGTCGTTGGGCGGTACCGCTTCTGGTCGTCGCCTCAGCAATGTGGGTGCCTATGCTGCAGGGGCGGATCGGGGCGCAAGCACAGCCGCGATCCACCGCCAACCCATTCGAGGGTGTGATCACCATTCGCCTGTCGGCGAGGACGCCACAGGGTGTGCGCTCGGAGCAGGCGGAATATCTCACGCGCGCTGGTAGCGTACGTGTGAACGTGGGCGGGCGGCGCGGCATGGCCGTGCTGGCGGCTGCAGGCGAAGCCAGGCTCCATGTCCTGCTACCGTCGCAGCGACAGTATGCCGAGTTGCCGATGACGACAGCGGGACTGCTCGAGGCGGTGGGTGCGCCGCCCGTCGATGCGCAGGTGATGCGCACAGGTCGGACGGATTCGGTGGCCGGGGTTTCCTGCGAATTGGTGACAGTCTCGCGAATCGGTTCATCCGGTTCATCGTCGAGCAACGGTTCCTCAAACATCCCCGCCACTCGATCAGGGAAGGTCACCGGCAGCCGACCGATCGAGCTGTGCCTCACTCGCGAGCTGGGGCGATATCTCAATCCGCTCGACGCGCTGAGTGCCGGCACGCTTCCAACCTGGCAGAAGATCCTGGGCACCGGAGAGTTCCCGCTTCGCGTGACGGCGACGGATGGCATAGTCGCATTCCAGGTGCTGAACGTGGAGCGCCGTGTGCTCCCAGCAACCCTCTTTGCCATTCCCCTCGACTACACGAGGACAGAGTATCCGCGGCGTCGCTGATGGCGCCCTGAAACCTCTGTGTCAGACAGCCGTTAGGAGTTCAGGAACCGGCCAGGGCCTCGTGCCATGTCATCCGGCAGAACTGAGTCTTCGGAGGAACCATGATCTCCTTCTTGCTGTCGTTCGCGATCGCCACGGTGCTGGCCATCGTGTTGCACGGGTCGGCGCGCCGTTTCGTGCGCAACCGTCTTCGTTACGTTGATGCGGTTCAGGCGGCGGCCGCCCCGTGGCTGGCTGGGGGGGCGGTGTTCGGGTTGGGCGCGATTCTCGTTGGCCTTCCCTTCATCGGCTTGGGGACGGCACTCACAGCGGGGCTGGCTGTCGGCACGGGTGTTGCCGCCGGCGCACGCGATATCCGGCAGGGCACGACTCCCGTCGTGTACGGCAACTCACGGTAGCTGCGACCGCCGCAGGTGCGGCTTGCGGTGCCGTTCCGGTTCGACGCGAGTTTGCGTGACCCCATCGCGGGTGATGCGGTCGGCTGATACCGTTGGGAGTGACCACCCCGTCCCTCCTTGTGCGACATCCGGCGCTTCCATGGGTGGGCCCCTTTGCGATCTTCATGATCTGGCTGGGGCTCGCCCCGTCACTGGGAATTCCGCAGCCCTGGGAGTCCATCCTGCGAGTCGCCGGGCTGGGTGCCGTGCTCCTCGTGTTCTCCCGAACCATCGTCCTATCCCTGCGGGTGCGCCACCTCGTGCCCAGCATCCTGCTTGGTCTGGCGGTCTGCGCACTCTGGGTGTTGCCCGATCAGCTCTTCCCTGGATGGCGCGAGCATTGGTTGTTCCAGAACGGGCTCACTGGCACGGTCAGGCAATCCATTCCGGCGGCGGAATTCGCCAATCCTTTCGTGCTGGTGCTTCGCGTGATACGGGCGGCAATCCTGGTCCCTGTCATCGAGGAACTGTTCTGGCGTGGCTGGCTCCCCCGCTGGCTCGTCGATACGAACTGGCAGCGTGTTCCCCTGGGCACATTCAACACCGTGGCCTTTATCGCGACGGCCGTGCTTTTCGCCAGCGAGCACGGTCCATTCTGGGAAGTGGGACTTGCCTGCGGACTGATCTACAACTGGTGGATGTGGAAGACTCGCTCGCTTGGTGATCTGGTGCTCGTCCACGCCGTCACCAATGCTGCGCTTTCGGGCTTTGTGGTGATGACTGGCCAGTATGCGTACTGGATGTGAGCGGTCCCGATTTTCAGAGTTCCCGAATCAGTATTGCTTGAGGGCCACCGAAATCGAGGAGCAGGGTGTCGCCGGATCCGTGGGCGATGCGCACCGACATGGAGTGCGGCGCGGCGGGGTTATCCGTGCGCAGCAGATCCCCCTCGATTCGATAGAGCAGTTGGATGACCTGTTCCCGTCCCCCGACGTCGACGTGGTAGCACAGGGTACCATCGACCCGGAACTCCATCCGTACACCGGGTGCGAAATCGAGTGAGGGATCGGCTCGCAGCAGTTGCCATGTTCCGTGCAGCCAATTGTGGGTCCAGTCGTGGGTCATGCCGGAAGCATAACCGCTGGGGAACGTGCAGGGTGGGTGGGGGTAGAGGCTCTCTGACTGATGATTGGCGGGAATGATCCCTCGTGACCAATGCGCTGGTCCTGCCGTCTTGAGGGAAGTCCTCATCCCTGGAGCGCCCATGCCGAGCCTCGATATCCCGAATCCGAAGCGACACACGTCTGCTCCAGTCCATACTCCCACGCATGCCCTGCGGCTTGACCGGAGTTCCATTGTGCAGGGTGGCATTGCATTGGTTCTGACATTCGGGATCGCCTGGCTTTTCAATCTGGGTTGACCAACACCGGCAGGGCGGCGACGGGGAAGCCGCGTCGGCCATTTCCCCATCGCCCAGCCACTTTCGGAGCTCTCCAGCGTATCCAAAACGCGCAGGGGCGGTCTCGCAGCAAGTCCCGCTATCGCCACGCCGCCGTCTGTAGGCCGTTGTCGTCGCGGACATAGGGCACCCATACCAACGCCACGAACTGCACGCGGACATCGGTACTCCGGGCGGGAATCGCCACGGACTCGAGCGCTTCCGACTGTGCGTCGTAGCTCGCCCCCAGCGCGTCGATCTCACCCTGCAGGGTGGCCTGCAGCGCGCTCTCCTGCTCCCTAAGCGCCTGCACCGTTTCATTGGCACGATCCACGTCGCCTGCCTGCTGCGTCGCCCGCCCCACGCCACGCGCCGCAGTGCCGAGTTTCCCCAGGGAGCCTGCGCCGATCTTGCCTCGGCCAAAAATTGCACCCAGGATGGCGCCGCCGACGCTGATGGCGGTGTTCATCTTGGCCTGCGTGGCCTGCTGCTGTTCGCGCTGAGCGGCTTGCTCGGCGCGGCGAATACGTTCCTGCAACGTTGTAAACTTGCTGTCGTACTTGTGGCGCAGGGTGTCGATCTTTTCGTCGCGGGACTCGCGCGCGAGCTGTTGCAGACGAATCCGGAAATCCCGTTCGTTCTCATTCTCCTGTGAGGTGACCTTGAAGGTCGGGCTGCGATACAGCGAAACCTGCTCGTTCGTCACCACCCACTTCTGCAGCGCCTTGCTCCACGTACCGTAGCTACTGGCGTTGCTGGCCGCTGCGGGTACCTCACCGAAACCGGCCCCATCGCGAGCGGAGCGCTCCAAGGTGGCGGGGTCGATGTCGAGGCGTTCTGCCTGATCCCAATCGAGCGCAATCGGGCCATCATCCACCGAAGCGAGCAGTGTGACGCGCCGCTGTTGCGTGACTCCCAGCTTGGCGTTCGAGAAGCTGACGTCGGAGAGACCGAGGACCGCGGGCTGATACTCGAGCGCCCGAGCGGTGTCGAACCGACGGGTCAGGGGCAGCCAGAACTGGGTAATACCTGGGGGAAGCACGGGCGCAGCCGCGATGCGTGCGGCGCCTGCGTCTGCCGCACCCGCCGATACCGGGTTGCGGGAGGCGATGCCCGGGGCCGTCGCCGGCGGCGATGATGGCCCCGGTGCGGCCGTGTCGTCGCTCGTCGATGCGGCGTTGCGCGAAGCTGCCGACACCGCACGGATCTGCTCCCGTGTCATTGGGCCGGCGAGGTACGACAGTGTCCATCGCGTTTCGAAGGTGATCGGTGCCGGTTCATGGACGCTGTGCAGCAGGAAGATGCGCTTTCCGAGGCCCGCGATGGTCTGTTCCAACGCGGTCCGATCGAATGCTTTGCCTGCTGCCGCACCTTCCAGGCCTTCCATGACGCGCATCTTGTCGCGCTCGGTCTGCAGGCGTCCGATAAACCAGGTGCCGGTGTTGGAGAGGCCGCGATAGTCGAGGTCGACGGGGTTCTGCGTGGAGAGCACCACGCCCAATCCGAATGCGCGCGCCTGTTTGAGCAGTGTGAGCAGCAGCATTTTCGAGGGTGGGCTGGCCACGGGCGGCATGTAGCCGAACAACTCGTCGATGTAGAGAATCGCACGCAACGAGCCCGTCCCGGGTTGTGCGCGCACCCACGCGAGAATGTCCGCCAGCAGCAAGGTCACGAAGAACATCCGCTCGGCATCATTCAGATGCGCGATGGAGATCACGGAGCCGCGCGGCTTGCCGTTCGCATCGTACAGCAGTGATGCCGTATCGAGCGGATCTCCCTGCAGCCAGGATTGGAAACCGGGAGCCGCGAGGAGATTGTTGATCTGCATGGCCAGTACCATGCGATCCTTCGGCGGGAATACGGTGTCCACCGGCATGACACCCACGGTGGAGAACGGTGGCGTCTGAATTCCCCCGATCAGTGCCGGAAGGTCGAGATTGCGACCGTCACGCCAGGCGTGGCTGAGCAGACTCGCGATGAGAATGTGCTCGCGACTCGTGAGCGGATCGGCGTTGATCCCGAGGAGTGCGAGCAGGCCGGTGGTGGTGGCGTTGACCCGCTCCTGCAGAAGCTCCGAATCCTCCGCAATCGCCGCCGGCGGGACGTCAAACGCCTGCAGCACGGACAACTGTCGTCCTGCGCTGCTGCCCGGCGTGTAAATGGTGACCTCCGCAGCATCCTTCAGCCGCTGGATACGCTCCGCGGACTGTCCCCATCCCGCGATGCCCTTCTTCCACAGATCCGCCTGCTGCTCGGCAAATGCCTCTGGGCTGACTCCGGCCATCTCGGCCTGCTGCGGATCGATCCAGGGCCGAAAATCCTCTGCGGCCAACCGTGGGAAGCGCAAGGCGAGATTCCCAAGATCTCCCTTGGGATCGATCGCGATGACCGGAATGCGATCGATCAGCGCTTCCTCCAGCAAATCGATTCCCAGTCCGGTCTTGCCGCTCCCGGTCATGCCGATGATGACCGCGTGGGTCGTGAGATCCTTGGCGTCGTAGAGCACGAGATTCTCATCACGGGTCCGCGTGGCGAGATCGTAATGCTTGCCAAGATAGAAGGCGCCGAGTGTTTCGAAGTCCGTCACGGTATGAAATCAGCCGAGGTGAGGCGAAGTGTCGCGAAAGGTCGAGGAGGTTCGCGTGAAAGGGGTAGGTGCCATTCAGGGGCTGCGCCTGGTGGCCGCGAGGATCTGTGCGGCATGGCGCTTGGCGTAATCGATTTCGAAGCTCCGCATGGGGACCACTCTGCCATCGACGCGCTTCTCCCCATGCACCACGGAGTCACCGGCCAGTTCGAGGATCAGCAGAACTTCCATGGGCGCGGGCGTGCGGTCGGGTGACTGCATGGTTTGCGTGCGGGTTTCGCTGAAGTGCTGCAGGGCGCCGTCACGCATGTAACGCAACTCACGAGAGAGGCGGCCATCCGTGCCGAAGACCCCCGTTTCGAGGATGCGCATGACGACCCCGTTCGTCTGTTCAGCGCGCCACTGGATCTGTTCGTCGCCCTCCTGCCACTGCCCCGTGAGAAGCTCCGGCGTTGGTGTGGCTGGCCCTGGGATTCCGGCAGGGGTGTTGGCCTGGGCCTTAGCTGAGGGAGCGGGCAGGTTGCTGTCGCTCGCGACATCGGACTGGCCGCTACAGGCCAGCAGGCCGAAGAGGAGACTCATGCCCGCCAGACGACCTGGCCATCTATGCCTGTGACAATCCCTCGGCCGATCGCCCCGAGGGGTCGTATTGTACCCATTCATATCAGAATTCCCTGCGCTTCATCTCCTTGAAAATCTCCTCGGCCTCCGTACCCTGAACGGGTTCGGCCTTGCCGCGCGTCGCGTCGAGCGTCGGGTCAAAGGCCTGTTTTGACGGCTTCTTCACCTGGGACGCCTTGGCCTGGGTCTTCTTGAGGAGTGCTTTGAGCTGCGTGTCCTTCATGTCGGATGTGCTCCTTGGGGAGGAACGAAACGAGCCACTCCCATGACGTTGAAGGCCACCGGGTCCACTGTAAAGGTTCTGGTGGCTTCGAATCACGTGTGGTCGTGTGCGGCGAGGTCGCGCGGGGCTGGGTGGAGCGGAAACGTGGCGGGGGACCGTTGGCTGATGGGGCGGTCCATGAATCCCGAATGTCCGTGACAGGATTGGTGCCAACCCGGCAGGAGATTCCTGTTGACACTATGCCCAAGTCGCGCTAGCGTCTAGGAGCACTCAGTTTAGGTTGGCCGCATTAAGATGCGGGACACACCAGAGCAGGCGACGCAAGGGACCTGCCATGGGCTGGTCCTTTTTCGTGTGTGGTCAACCAAAACGATGTGCCGCTGTGGTCGTTTGATCACAGTACACCCGCGCGGGGGTCTGGTCCGCGAACCAACACGAGTGCTCGGTGCGTACGGCAGGGCCGGACTCCGAACACAACAGCAACAGGAGCAGTGCCATGCGTACGACCGGCAAGGTGAAGTGGTTCAACGATGCCAAGGGTTTTGGTTTCATCACGCCTGATGATGGCTCGAAGGATTGCTTCGTCCACCACTCGGCCATTCAGGGCGGCGGTTTCCGCACCCTGGCCGAGGGCGAGCGTGTCGAGTTCGACATCGTTCAGGGTCAGAAGGGTCCCGCGGCCGAGCAGGTCACGAAGGTCCGCGGTTAATCCGCTCTTCGGGATCTGAGAAAGGGCCACCGGTCATGCGACCGGTGGCCCTTTCTTTTTCCATTCACCCTATGGCACCGATCGCAGCACATTGCTGAGTGAGCCGCCCTGCGCGAGTTCCCGAATACGGGCCTCCACTCGCGGGAAGATCGTTGTGGCATCGGCGCGGAAGCGCGTGAAGAGGGCCTTGAGGTCCTCTGCGGAAAGTTCACGCCCCTGGGCATAGTACTGATCGGCCACGTGTCCCAGCGCATAGGTGGCGGCGAAGGTGACTGCTGCTCCCGATGCCATGCCGGCAGCACCACCCACCAATCCCCCAAGGCCGCCAAGGAGGCCGCCGGCGAGACCACCCAGAGTGCGTCGCACGACCTTCTCGAGCACCTGGGCCGCAGCCCCCAAACCGAGGGTGGCCACGAGATCCTTGACCTGCGCTGCATCGATCTGCTGCAGCCCGTGCGATTGACCGATATGGTGAACGAGACGCAGTTGCAGGGGGAGGATGCCCAGATTGGCGAGTCGGTCGGGAAGGATCTCCAGCGCCGCCGTCAGCATGGCCTGATCGAGGATGTACTTGTCGAGGACGCCCCGAGGGGTCTGGGCGGCGCTGGTATCCGGATCGTCGGTCACGCGGTTTACCACGGCAATGGCGTCTGCCGTAACAGCGGTATCGGCGCCAACCAGCGTGGAGAGCTCGCGCAGGAAGGCGGCTTCGCTGGGATTGATCCAGCCATTGGCGTGGCAGACCGCCGTGGCGGCATCGTAGGCGGCCTGTCTGGCCTCCTGCGAAGAAAGTGAGGCGGTGAGGGAGGCCAGGCTGCGCTCGCCAGCCGCCGCAGCGCGCACAATGGCGTCCGCGTCGTGCAACCCCAGCGAGGCGGCGGCTTGCGCGATCTGCGCCTGCTCGGCGGCATCCTGCTGGCCGTCAGCAAGCGCGGCCAGCGTCGCGATGGCCAGAATGGCGGAGGCGTCGTTCTGCGTCATGGTCGAAGGGAGGTCCGGTCGGGAAGAATCGGGTCTCATGGAAACTGGAGGCCTGCGGGGTTTCGCGCAGCCGTTGGCCGGCTTTTCGCGCGGTACGGCGTGCGGTCATTCACCCTGACCGGTGCGGGTTGCAGATTTCCAATCACACGGTGGTACTCACGATGAGCTTGGAGGTTGCGATGGGGTTACTGGACGGCGCACTCGGTCAGGTTGCGGGGTCGCTTCTGAAGGGTCAGGGCGGTGCGCAGGGCGATTCGGCCGCACAGGATGTGCTGGGCGGTCTGTTGCAGCAGCTGGGGGGCGGAGCCGGTGGAGCCAGTGCTTCCCGCAACTTGCCGGGTCTGTTGGGGGTGGCCATGAGCCTGGTGCAGCAGCAGGGAGGCCTCGAGGCC
>CAZPJX010000053.1:0-19115 GCA_964586985.1 uncultured Gemmatimonas sp.
GCTGCGCCACCGACCTCATTGCCCACCGGTGATCTACTCCGTGCTGATCGCCGCTGCCGAGGCAGCAGCCACTGGCACCTCGGTCGTGCGCTCCAGGGCGGCCTTGAGGGTGTGCCAGGCCAGCGATGCGCACTTCACGCGAACGGGGAAACGCGAAACACCGGAAAAGACAACGAGTTGCCCCAATGCTTTCCCGTTCTCCGCCGTCTCGCCGTTCTGGCCGAGTACCAGCGCATGAAAACGCTGAAACAGGGACTCGGCTTCTGCGGGCGATTTCCCCTTGACGGCTGCGGTCATCAGGGACGCAGACGCCTTCGAGATCGCACACCCGTGCCCCGTGAACTTCACCTCGCGGATCACATCATCCTCGACCACCAGCGCTACATGCACTTCATCGCCGCACAACGGATTCTTGCCATCTGCCGACCGATTGGCGTCCGGCAGCTCGCCGAAATTCCGCGGCTTGCGGTTGTGGTCGAGAATGACCGACTGATAGAGCTCCTGCAGATCGCTCATTAGACGCTCAGCCCCGGAGCCCCGCGTTCGTAAATCGCTCCAGCGTCAGGGTTTCGAGGGCCTCCACGATGGCCGGCGCATCGAGTGTTTCGAGCACATCGGCGGCGAAGGCATACATCAGCAGCTGACGCGCCAGTCCCGCACTCACTCCGCGGCTCTTGAGATAGAACAGTGCGGTCGCGTCAATGCGGCCCACCGTTGCACCGTGGGTGCACTTCACATCGTCCGCGAAGATCTCGAGCTGCGGCTTCGTGTCGATCTGCGCGTCCTGCGACAGCAGCAGCGTGTTATTTGTCTGCTTGCCATCGGTCTTCTGTGCCTCGGGGTGCACATACACCTTGCCATTGAAGACGCCGTGTGAGTGCTCATCGAGCAGGCCCTTGTACAGTTCACGGCTGAAGCAGTTTGGCGCGACGTGTTCCACACGTGTCTGATGATCGCCATGCTGCTGCCCATCGAGCATGTAGAGGCCATTGATCGTGCATCCGCACCCTTCACCGCCGAGCACCGTGTACACATTGCTGCGCGACAGTGCGGCACCCGTCTGGAATGTGAACGCGATGAAATGACTGTCGCGCCCCTGGCGGGCCTCCACTGTCCCCACGTGGTGTGCGGTCTGTGACTCGCGCTGAATGCGCACCAGTTGCAGGGTAGCACCGTCCTCCACGAACACCTCGACCGCCGCGTTCGTGAAATAGGGAACGTCGGCCAAGCCGATATAGCTCTCTACCACCGAGGCCTTCGCGTGCCGTTCGGCGAGCAGCAGGTGACGGGGATGGCTCATGATATGGGCCCCGGCTGCATCGACCACGTGCAGGATGTGCACGGGGGTGTCAGAGACCATCTCCTTCGCGATATGGACGAGCATGCCCTCGCCTGCGAAGGCCGCATTGAGCGCCGAGAAACCATCGCGCGACGGGGCGATCGCCGTTCCGAGCAGTCGAGCCAACATCTCTGGTTCGTCCGTGGCCGCCTGCGCCAGCGACAGAACACGCACACCGTCCGGCAGGTTCTCAAACGAAGACAGCGCGGCGTCGAAGCGGCCGTTCACGAAGACGATCAACGGCCACGTACCGCCGAAGGTGAACGGCGCCAGCATGGCGGCGTCTACAGCATGCGCGAGGCCCCGATCCAGGGCCGAGACATACTGTGCCGAGGCTATCGCCGACACATTGGTGTAGTGCCAGTCTTCATCGCGCCGGGTGGGGAAGCCCAGCGCGGCGAAAGCCTCCGCGCCCGCCGCGCGCAGGGTCTTCAGGGCGTCCGGCGCATCGGCCACGGAGGCCGCCACCGCCTGTTCGGCAAAACCCAGCCCAGTGCTCACGCGGCCGTCTCCAGGACCCAGTCGTATCCGCGATTCTCAAGTTCCAACGCGAGCGACTTGTCGCCCGACTTGATGATGCGGCCGCCGGCCAGGACGTGCACGAAATCCGGTACGATGTAATTGAGCAAACGCTGATAATGCGTCACCACAATCGTGGCAGTATCCGGTCGCTTGAGAGCGTTCACGCCCTCGGCCACAATGCGCAGGGCATCGATGTCGAGACCGGAATCCGTTTCGTCGAGAATGGAAAGCGTGGGTTGCAGGACGGCCATCTGCAGGATCTCGTTCCGCTTCTTCTCTCCGCCGGAGAAGCCGGCGTTCACGGAGCGGTTGAGCATGGAGGCATCCATGTCCACGAGACGCAGCTTCTCTTCCACCAGGTCCAGGAACTCCATCGGGTCGACCTCATCCAGCCCGCGCGCCTTGCGAATCTCGTTGTACGCCGCACGCAGGAAGTAGGCATTGGTGACGCCAGGGATCTCGACCGGATACTGGAAGGCGAGAAACACCCCGCGCTGCGCGCGCACTTCAGGGTCCATCTCCAGGAGATTCTCGCCCTGATAGAGGACCTCACCGCCGGTGATCTCATACGACGGATGGCCCGCCAGTACCTGGGCGAGGGTGCTCTTGCCGGAGCCATTGGGGCCCATGACGGCGTGGACCTCTCCGGGATTCACCGTGAGCGTGATGCCCTTGAGGATCGGCTTGCCGTCGATGGCGGCATGAAGGTCGGTGATCTGCAGCATATATGTGAAAACGGTATGAAGCGGTTGGGAGATGTGGTGATGGATGGGCCTTAGCCCACCGATCCTTCCAGCGTGATGCCAAGCAGTTGCTGCGCTTCCAGCGCAAACTCCATGGGCAGCTCCTTGAACACCTCTTTGCAGAAGCCGCTCACGATCATCGAGACGGCCTGCTCGGCGTCGAGGCCGCGTGCCTTGAGATAGAAGATCTGATCCTCGCCGATCTTCGAGGTGGAGGCCTCATGCTCCAGGGTCGCGCTGTTGTTCCCGACTTCGACGTAGGGGAAGGTGTGCGCGCCGCACTGGTTCCCCACGAGCATGGAGTCGCACTGGGTGTAGTTGCGAGCGCCCTCCGCCTTGGGGAGGATCTGCACCTTGCCACGGTAGCTGTTCTGCCCCCGCATGGCGCTGATGCCCTTGGAGACAATCGTCGACTTGGTGTTGCGGCCAATGTGGATCATCTTCGTGCCGGTATCGGCCTGCTGCTGCTTGCTGGCGATCGCCACCGAGTAGAACTCGCCGACACTGTTGTCGCCCTGCAGGATCACGCTGGGGTACTTCCAGGTGATGGCCGAACCCGTCTCCACCTGCGTCCACGAGATCTTGGCATTGGCGTATGCCTTGCCGCGCTTGGTGACGAAGTTGTAAATGCCGCCGACGCCGTGCTCGTCTCCGGAGTACCAGTTCTGTACGGTGCTGTACTTCACCGTGGCGCTGTCGAGCGCCACAATCTCCACCACCGCCGCATGGAGCTGGTTGGTGTCGCGCTTGGGCGCGGTGCAGCCTTCCAGATAACTCACGTAGGCGCCTTCGTCCGCCACGATGAGCGTCCGCTCGAATTGTCCCGTGTCCGCTGCATTGATGCGGAAATACGTGGAGAGCTCCATGGGACAGCGCACACCCTTGGGGATGTAGCAGAACGAACCGTCGGAGAAGACGGCGCTGTTCAGCGCCGAGAAGAAATTGTCGCTATAGGGGACCACGGAACCCAGATACTGCTTCACGAGATCCGGATGCTCGCGCACCGCTTCTCCGAACGACATGAAGATGATGCCGTACTTCGCAAGCTCTTCCTTGTATGTTGTACCCACCGACACGGAATCGAAGACGGCGTCCACGGCGACGCCCGAGAGACGTTTCTGCTCGGAGAGCGAAATGCCCAGCTTCTTGTAGGTCTCCAGCAAGGTCGGGTCGACTTCGTCGAGCGACGCGAGCGGCTTGACCGACTTCGGCGCGCTGTAGTAGGACACCGCCTGATAGTCGATAGGCGGATAGTGCAGGTTCGCCCAGTGCGGCTCCGTCATCGTCTGCCAACGACGGAATGCCTTCAGACGCCAGTCGAGCAACCACTCGGGCTCGTGCTTCTTCGCCGAAATGAAGCGCACCGTGTCTTCGGTCAATCCTGGCGGCAATGTGTCCGCCTCGATGTTCGTGGTGAATCCGTATTGATACTCGCGATTGACGAGCGACTCGATGGTCGAACTCATGCCTGCTCCTGTTGCACCGCAAAAATGTGACCTGATACACCGTACTCACAGTGACCGCACCCGTCGCGTCGATGCGCGCTCCGCACCAGCGGCACGCCGAGGAGGCGCTCCACGAAGCGCGCTTCCACGGCGCAGGCCTCCGGAAAGCGCTCCGCGATCTCGCGCATGGCGCAATTGTGAATGCGCAGCGTGAAGGCGGGGGTACTGACCGGCTCGGCCATGTAGCCCTTGGCCGTCAGCAATTCGGCGACCAGCGCGATTCGTTCATCCAGAGGGAGCGATTCCAGCACCGGCACGGCTTCGTCGGCCAGTCGCATCCACTCGGCTTCGAGCACCGCTTCCACCCCCGCATCGCCCGCCTGTGCCCGCAGGGCTGACAGCGCCGTCGCCAGGACGGTGAGGTAACTGCGGGGAAAAAGGGCCTCGCCGGACGGGGAGAGGGAATAGGCAAATACCGGGGCACCCACGCCGCGGACTTCGCGACGATATCGCACCAACCCATCCTCTTCGAGCGCCTTGAGGTGCCGGCGCAAACCGTTGGCGGTCAGGCCGAACTGCTCGCCAAGCTCATGCGCCGTCAGTGGTTGCGCCTTTTTCAGTGCAACCAGCAAGTCGGCCCGTACGCCGCGAAATCCGCCCAGAGCGCCAACGACATCCTCCATCTCGCGGAATATACCCGACGAATTTTATACGTCAACGAAACTGTTCGCGAATTAATTGAGGTATATGTCACACTTGCTTTGTGTCGCGGTGGGTGACAGGATCTGCAAAATGAACGTGCCACGCCGTCGCCGGCTGTGGTAATGTTCATGTTCATCCACCTTTCCGGCCCCGAGGTTTCCGCCGCCGTGAGTGTTAGTGTCATCGTGGCTGTGGTCGTACTCGCCATCGGTCTGGCCGCGCTTGCGCGGGCCCAACGCCTGTCCCGGAAGTCCATCGAACGCGACGGGCTCTCGCGGTTCAGGGATGCGTTCCGTGGGCGGTATCCGGAGATCCTCCTGTCCCAGGTCTACAGCTATCTGGCCGAACGCCATGGGGCTGTGGAACCGCATTACATCGTCAGTCCCGGCGACGACCTGCGGCAGGTCCATGGCCTGGCCGATCTGGATCTCGAGGATGCCGTGCTGGTAATCGCCGATCGGGCGGGAGCTCGTCTGCCGCGGGCCAGCGAGCTGGATGAACTCAAGCACCGCGTGCGCAGTGTCGACGACCTGCTGCGGTTCCTCGAGCCGTTCTTTCGCCCGGAAGTTGTCAAGGGCTGATCGGACTCGGGGCAGGGTTTCGCTACTGGGGGCACTCCTGTTGTTGGCCTGTGGCGGTGGGCCGGTACCTACTCCCGCGCCCGTTCCTGAGACCGGGGAAGCGGCCTCCAGCAACCCCGGAGGGGCCGGCAGCGCCCGCAATCGCACGCCGCTGACGCCAACCCCGTTGCACGTGGGCCCACGTGATGCCGCCGTGAGCGATGCCGATCTGGATGCTCTCTGGGAGCGCCAACTCATGCTCCCGGTGGAAGGGGTCGCTCGCGGGGCGCTGCGCGACACCTTCACCGCCGGCCGGGCCAATGGGCGTGTCCACGGGGCACTGGATATTGCCGCCCCCAGGTCCACGCCCGTGGTGGCTGCAGCCGACTGCGTCATTGGCCGGCTTTCCCGGGGACCGGTGGGGGGCATCGTGATCTATGCCTATGACCCGGAGGAGCGTTTCGTCTTCTACTATGCGCATCTCGAGCGATACCGCCGCGGTCTGGCGGTGGGAGATCGAGTCGCAAAGGGTTCGGTGATCGGCTACGTTGGAACCACCGGGAACGCGCCCAGGAATGCGCCGCATCTCCATTTTCAGGTGATGAAGCGCGGCACGGGGCGGGCATGGTGGGATGGTCCGCCAATCAATCCGTTCTCGTTCTTTGCGAGCGACGGGCGTCGCCCCTGATCGGATGGGCCGACTCCCAGGCGCAAGACCTTCGATCGTTTCATCCACGCGATGGCTGGAGACGTGACGCCGTCACGAGCTACGAGGTAGTCATGAGCATGACCGGCAAGGCGCGCGCCGCCCTGCGTTCCGAAGCACATCACCTGAACGTGCAGGTCCACATTGGCCATGCGGGCCTCACACCGTCGCTGCTGCAGAGCTTCGACGATGTGCTCCGCACGCACGAACTGGTGAAGGTTCAGGTGGCCAAGGGAGGGGAACTCTCGGCGAAGGAGGCCGCCAATCAGGCCGCCGGAGCGCTCGCTGCCGAAGTGATCCAGGTCATTGGGCGGACCTTCACAGTCTATCGGGAGAATCCTGAGCTTCCCCAGGGCGAACTTCCGCCATGGCGCCGCTGAGATATCTTACCTCTTCGAGTATTACACTTTCCGGTCGTGCCCGACCCGAGACCTCGCTGCCATGCCTTACGTCATCACTGAAGCCTGCATCAACGTCAAGGACAAGTCCTGCGTCGATGTCTGCCCCGTCGACTGCATCTACGAAGGGGAGGACCAGCTGTATATCCACCCCGATGAGTGTATCGACTGTGGTGCCTGCGAGCCGGAATGCCCGGTAACGGCGATCTTCCCGGAGGAGGACGTCCCCACGCAGTTGCGCAGCTATATCGCGAAGAACAAGGACGTCTTCAACGGCCCCAATCCACCGGGGCGCCCGACGCGCTGATCACACGCGCTGAGGGCATGCGCTGAGCGGATGCCGTGACGCGTGGCCCTCTGCCACGCCGTGGTACCAGTAACGACGGGCCGGAAGCGCATCGCTTCCGACCCGTTCGTGTTTCCCGGCGGGGGCCCGCCCTACCGCGACGATCAGAATGACCACCCGTTGCCCTTGAACCAGAACAGTCCAACAAGGGCGATATACTGGAGGATCGTGGAGCGCTCGCTCCAGATGGCCTCCTTCCAATCATGGGGCCCCTCGGTGCTCCCGGCGGGAGGGCGACCAAACCAGCGCGGCGTGCGAGCCTTGTAGTCGAGATACTCCTGACCGAAGATCGATTCGAGCACCCCCTCCTCGTAGCGCACGATGAGCGTGTACTCGACCGCGAAGATCAACACGGCCACGGGAAGGAACCAGAACACACCTGACACCACCGTGAAGCCCATCCACGCGAGGAAATTTCCGACATACAGGGGATTGCGGCACCAGGCAAACGCGCCGTAGGTCACGAGCCGCTGCACGTCGCGAGAACGCCTTCGTGTCACGGTGCCAGCGGCGGCGACACCGGCGGTGCGTACGAGCTCGCCGAGCAGCACCAGCAGGAGGCCGCCAATCCACGTGCTGGGGGACTGGGTCCCTGGTGCCAGCAACGGCACCGCAAGGAAGGGAACCGGCAGCCAGCCGCGGTTCTTGAAGAGCACCTGCCCGATGCGGGCAGCGGCGGAACGCTCGGCGGCGCTGATCGGGGTAGCAGAAGGTGCGGTCATCGGGGGGGCAGGAAGACAGGGGGCTGAATTGCCGGACGCAGCATCCTCGCGTCTTAGGTGCTCAGCGTGGCAAAGAAATCGGACAACGCGTGCGTGGTGGCGGCCGGTCGCTCGACGCAGGGCACGTGCCCTGCGCCGGCAATGATCTCGAGGCGCACGCGTGTCGCCAATGGCAACGCCTCGGCAATCGCGCGGGCTTCCTTGATCGGCGTCAGGGTATCCTCTTCGCCCACGACAACCAGCGACGGAACAGTAATGGTCCCAAGCGTCTCCCGTGAGTCCGGCCGGTCGCGCAGCGCCTGGAGGGCTCCGATAACGCCGGCCGCCGGCTGCCGGCCCATCATCGCCCGCAAGCCATTCACGACATCCAGCCGCCGGGCTCGCGTTGTGGAGCCCACCATGCCGGTGATCTGCGCCTCGACGATGGCCCGCGTGCCGTCACGCTTTACCGTCGTGATGAGCTCATCGCGACGGCGTCTGGCCTCCTCAGTGTCGGCCCCGCTTCGTGTATCGCAGAACACCATCGCGCCGATGCGCTCCGGATGGCGACGCCACATGGCCATGGCCACATAGCCACCCATCGAGAGCCCGCAAATGGCCGCGCGCTCGATGGACAGCAGGTTCAGGAGCTCCACGATGTCGTCGGCATACTGATCCATGGAGAAAGGACCGTGTGTCGACGAATGACCGAAGCCGCGCAGATCCGGCACAATACAGCGCAGCTGCGACGACAGCGATGCGCATGGCGCACTCCAAAGGCTCCGGTCGTGCGGGAACCCATGGAGAAAGACCACCGGCATGCCATCGCCCCGGTGTTCATATCCCAAGCGAAACCCCGAAAGCTGCGCGATCATGCGGACCCTGCGGCGCTTTCCGACGCATCCGCTGCCCGTTTTGCCGCCTGGATCATTGCGCGCTCCTTGATGTTCTCGCGGTCGGCGACCATGCGCAGCGGAACCAGTACCGCCGCCGTGAGTGGTACGGCAACCATGAGGCCTACGAAACCGAACAGCAACGTCATCAACGTCTGCGCGACAAGCGTGATGGCGGGAGGCAGATCCATCTCACCACGCATGAGGAACGGGATCAGCAGATTGTTCTCGAGGAACTGAATCCCCCAGTAGGCAATGGCCACGGCCAACGCTTTTTCCGGTGAGTCCACAAACCCCATCAGCACCGCGGGGACGGCACTCAGAATTGGGCCGACGGTGGGAATGAACTCCATGAGTCCCGCGATGAAGGCCAGGGCAAATGCCGCCTTCACCCCAAGCACCAGGAGCACGATCATGCAGACCACGCCGATCACCACCATCGCAATGAGCTGTGTCACCAACCACTTGCGCAGCACGGTGGCGACTTCCGCCAGCACCACACGCACATGCGCGCGTGAGGCGGCAGGCACGACCGCGAGAATCCAGCCGCGATACACCTGAGGTTCGGCGCCAATGTACATGGCGAGAAAGACCATCAGGACGAACGCCGTAATTACGGCCAGCGTGCTCGAAACAAACGAAAACAGATACCTGGCAACGACGGTCGTGCCTTCGGCGAGGCGCTGCCGGATGGCATCCGCTGGTGAGGCCGCGGCGGTCCCTCGCGCCGCGCCAGGTTGACCAGTAGGTGCCGAGGGTGTGGCCTGGGGCGCCCGGTCTGTGGCTGGTGCACCGGCTGCGGTTGCCGCGCCGCGCCCACCCAGCGGCACGGCAGCAGTACTGCCAGCGGGACTCGCTCCGGTCTGCGTAGCTGAAATGATGAAGGACCCCAGGAAGCCATCTCGCTTGCTGTCGAGCCAGGTCTGCAACTTGTGGATGGCCTGGGGGAACTCCCGCTGGAGTTCCTTGCCCTGCTCGATGAGTGTCGGCGCAGTCCAGGAGAGCCCGCCGCCGATGGCTCCCAGCGCTCCGAAGACGATGAGCGCCGATGCGATCCCGCGTCGTATGCCGAAACGCTCGAGATAGTCCACCCCGCGGCCGACCGCGAGACCGAACAGGGTCGCGAGAAAGACCAGAAAGACAAACGAACTCACGGTCCAGAAGAGCCGGAAACCGAACCACACGGCCAGCACCACCGTGGCAGCGCGGGCGATGTCGCCTGAGCGCCAACCTCGACGCGCTGGGGGGGCGTGATCCGCCGGTGATTCCGGGGGCAACTGGGTGTCGATGGGGGTCATGCGGAGATGAGCGGCATATCGCAACGAAAGTAGCACACAGGCCCCGTAGCCGTGGTGACCGATATACCTTTCCCACAGCTATGTCTGCCAGAGCTCCGCACTACCTCGATACGGTTGAGTCCGTCGACGACTTCCTCGCGGGCCTCACCGATGTACGGGCCATCGCGCTCGACACCGAGGGGGCCAGCTTCCATCGCTTCGTCGACCGCATCTACCTCCTGCAGCTCTCCACGGAAGAGCGGGAGGCGGTGATCGATCCCCTTCCCCTCGGTACCCCGGCCCGCCTGGGGGCGCTGCTGGAAGATCCCGGGGTCGAGGTCGTGCTGCACGACGCCGATTACGACCTGCGCCTGCTGCATCAGGACTATGGATGGCGGGTGACCCACCTGTTCGATACCCGGGTGGCCGCGCAGCTGCTTGGAATCCGTGCGTTCGGTCTGGCTGCTCTGCTCGAGCAGTTCTTCGGAATCAAGCTCGACAAGAAACACCAACGGGCCGATTGGAGCATGCGTCCGTTGACCCCGGACATGTTGGACTACGCGGCGCAGGACACGCGGTTCCTGCTGGCTCTGCGCGACCGCCTGCACGACGAGCTGGTGCGCAAGGGGCGCTGGCACTGGGCTCAGGAGGAGTTCGCCCGCGCGGAAGGGACCCGCTGGGAACCCGATGTTCCCGACACCGGCTTCCTCCGCCTCAAGGGGGCCCGCGATCTCACGCGACGTGAGCTGGCCCGCCTTCGCGAGCTGGTGCGTTGGCGCGACGCCATCGCGGCAGAGCTGGACCGCGCGACTTTTCGGGTGGCGGGCAATGAGGTGCTGCTCGATCTGGCGCGATCGGCGCCGTCTGGTCGGGATTCGCTGTTCTCGGTGAAGGGATTCCCGCGCGGGATGGCAGAGCCACGGGCCCAGGAGGCCTTGGCGGCGATCGCACGCGGCAACAACGTGCCGGAGAGCGAGCTCCCGCGGTTCCCGAAAGCGGCGCGCTGGGATCGGGATCCGGATTTTGACGAGCACGTGGCCCGCCTCAAGAGCATTCGCGATGCTGCCGCCGCTGATCTGGATCTGGACTCCGGTGTCCTGTGTTCCCGGGAACGCCTGGAGGCCGTGGCGCGCCGCCGTCCACAACATGTGGAGGATCTCACACAGATTCCCGGGTTCCGCCGCTGGCAGGTTGAGGTGCTGGGCCCTGCCTTCCTGCGGGAAATGGCAGGCTCGGCAGTCGACGAGTCGCCCTACAAGCCTGGATGAGGGAAAGGGTCGTGTGTGGCGGTGGTGCCACGCTGCTGTTGGGCCGGTGCGGGCAGATGTCTGCGCACGGTTTCCGCAAGGGGTAAATGTTCAGGAGTTCCAGCTTCGGTGTGCGCTGTACAAGTCATTGATTGTCAATGAGATGCATGTTCGCTGCGCCCGCTGATTGGGCTTCGCTTCGCGGCCGGTGTCGCTTGCCCGCAACGGCACGGGGACTGCGTACTGGAGAGACTGCAGACCGTAGCCTCCCACCTCAGGCGGTGCCTCCATGCGGGTCGTTGCTCCCAGGGTCCAGTCATCATCCGAAGACGCGGTGCTTCGCCGCTATCTGGGTTTCGCGGTGGCCGCCTGCCTCGTGGATCTTGCCACCAAGGACTTCGCAGTACGCTTCCTGGGCCCGCACGGCATCGAGCGGCTGTCGGATCGCTTCTCGCTGATGCTGGTGTGGAACACTGGGAGCGCGGGCGGGCTCTCGATCGGCCCGTTCACCACGCAGATCAATGTGCTGGTCACGCTGCTGGCGCTTGGTCTGGTCTATTCGGTCGTGCGCCCCATGGCTGTTGTGGATGCGCGCGCGGTGCTTCCACTCGGCCTGGTCAGCGGTGGTGCATTGGGCAATCTGCTCAGCATGCTCGCAGGGCCGCCGGGCGTTGCGGACTTTCTGGGCATACGCATCACGCGCGAAACGACCATCGTGGCGAACGTAGCCGATCTCTCGCTCTGGAGCGGGGCGCTACTGCTGGCGCCGGTAGCATTGACGCTGGTCCGCCTTGTCCGCGCGGAACGCCACGCAGCGCGGAACGCAGCAGGGCGGACCCTGGCGCCGGAACGCTGATCGCGGTGCGAATGTACGGTTCGGATTGCCGACATGGGCCTTGGCAATCCGAACCGATCGAACCTCAGAAGCCCATGTAGGCCCGCACCCGTGGCTCGATGCGCTCCGGGGTCCAGGGCGGTGTCCAGACGAGGTTCATGACCACATCGGTCACCCCCGGGATTCCGCGAAGCTGCTGTTCGGCGTCGCCCATGATCTCCGGTCCCGACGGGCAGCCCGGCGACGTGAGGCTCATGTCCACGCGAACTGTCGATCCCTCTGTCTGCACGTCGTAGATCAGTCCCAGATCCACGATATTGAGGTTGAGCTCCGGATCCTTCACACGTCTGAGAACGAGACGTGCCTGGTCAACGGAGACAACGGCATCGGGGGCGGGGGCGGGGGCGCTTGGCTGGCCGTGCTCAGGGGCTGTGGTGGGGCCCTGACCGCCTGCGACAGAATCCTGGGAGGTTGGCTCTTCGGTCATGCTCGAAGTATAGCCGATCGCGAGCTTGACCATGGCGTTCCACGCGGGGCGCGAGGTCTACTTCTTCTTGGCCTTGGCCGGCTTCGTAGACGCCTTATTCACGGTCTTCTTCACCGTGGCCTTAGTGGTGCCGGACGTGTTGCTGGACTTGATGGTGGACTTGGTACCACCGGACTTGGCAGCCGTGCTCTTCTTGGCTGCGGCCGCTCTCTTCGCGGCAGCCGCCCGACGCTTGGCCGCCGCACTCACGGTGCGTCGCGAACGGAGTGGCCGGTTCCAATCCTGAGCCACATCAGCGCGGAAGCTGGCGGGCATCGTTCGCACGCCATCGGGGTCATCCATGACGGCGAGCACTGCAGCGTCGGCCAGGTCGTTGCGCACATCGGCGATGATCTTCGATGGACGACGCGCGCGCGCGGCATGGACCCGGTTTGTTAGCAGAATCACGAACATCTGCCGGTCGGGATCGATCCAGAGCGACGTGCCGGTGAACCCCGTGTGACCAAAGGCCCGCTCGCCCATGAACTGACCACAGCCGGCACCGCCGTCGCAGGTGTCCCACCCCAATGCCCGGTGGCCCGCTGTCCGCCGCGTGAACAGGGCTACGGTCGAATCCGCAATG
Organism: uncultured Gemmatimonas sp.; assembly: GCA_964586985.1. GTDB lineage: Bacteria > Gemmatimonadota > Gemmatimonadetes > Gemmatimonadales > Gemmatimonadaceae > Gemmatimonas. The sequence goes on from CAZPJX010000053.1 coordinate 12,824, forward strand.
ACCTGCTGGCCGTTGTAACTGCCGCCGTTGAGGAGCATTTGCGCGAAGATCGAGAGGTCCGCCGCCGTGCTGAACAAGCCGGCATGGCCAGCGACCCCGCCGAGGGCATAGGCATTCTCGTCATGCACCTCTCCCCGCAGCGGGTAGCCACGCGGTGGGGCAATCTCCGTGGGGGCAGTACGGGAGATGTCCCCGGCGGGCACGCGGAAGAACGTCTCTTGCATGCCGAGCTTCGAGAAGACGGTACTCTCCAGGAAGGTATCGAGACGCTGATGGCTTACTGCCTCCGCGATGAACCCCAGCAGGTCGGCGCCAAGGTCGGAATACTCGTAGCAGGCACCCGGCGTGCACGAGACGGGGGACGCCAGCACCGCCGCGCGGGCCTCCGCCGGTGTCTTGGCGATCCGCCACAGCTCTCGGCCCGCCGGTAGCCCCGCCCGGTGGGTAAGCAGGTGCCGAACCGTCACCTTGTCCCGTAAGCCACCCTGAAAATCGGGGAGATAGCGGGAGACCGGTGCGTCGAGGTCGATCTGGCCTCGGTCGAACAGGACCATGATCGCAGCAGTGGTGGCCACCACCTTGGTGAGCGAGGCGAGGTCATACAGACTCTCCTGCGCCGTCACCCGCGACTTGCCACTCCAGTCGAGACCGCCAAAGCCGCGTGACCAGACCGTGAACCCCTTTCTGCCCACCACCACGGCGGCCCCGGGATAGCCCCCGGCATCGACGCCTCGGCGCACGACCCGATCGATGGTGGACAGGCGCTCCGCTGACATGCCGACAGCCGCGGGCTCCCGTTCGGGGAGTCCGCCTCCTCGGGGCAACGCAACGCTTGTCACGTCTGCCGCCGCGATGGCTAGGGCAGTGAGCAGAATCACCGGCAGTACCTGAGGGTTGGGGCTTCAGGACCAGTTCGCATCCGACCCCGCCGAGCGGAAGGGCCTTTTGAGAGCGTGGAGCTCCCGATGGATCAACGAGGGACACGAGGCCGGTTCGGCCACAGGAAGGCGAACGTGGCCGCAACCGAAGATCCCTCAGCATCTAAGGCGCTCTCGGCTTCCCGTCAATGGTCTGACGTGGAACCGAGTGATTCCTACCCCTCAACGACTGGAAGGGTCGAAGGCAACGACCCGATGGGTCTTGCCGCGCTCCGGTCGGTGGCGACTCGGCGCAATGGCCGGACCTTCCGCAGCCCACCGCCTCGCCGCGGCCCCTTACCGCAGGCTGCCCGCTGGCACCGAGTAGACGAGGCGAGCGGTCGAGCGATCGGCTTCGCTGAGCTCCCGCACCCGAACCCGCGCCGACATGATATGATCGGGCGAGGCCGCGTGATCGAGACCGATCAGGTGCCCCACCTCATGCAGGGCGATGGCGCGCATCTGGGGCGGCGTGACGGACGCACCATCGGGGTGCGAGACGGCCAGCTGGATATCGCCGGCTACCAGCCAGTAGTCCGAGTCGCGGCTCCAGACGGTCCGCCCACTGATCCCATTCGGGAATCGTTCGACGAACCGAACATGGACATCGGCGCTGGCCGAATCCACAACGAACGTGAAGCGGAGAGGCAGACCCGTCTGAGCCCAGGTCGCGAAGGCGTCCCGAACCGCCGGCAGGAAGTCCGGGTTCCAGGCAGGCAGCCCTTCGTCCTCCCGAATGAAAACGCGCAGCGGTCGTGTGATCCGGTCAGGCCACCGCGCCAGTGTGGAATCGCGGGATCGCAGGAGGTCTGCCATGAAGGTCCCGTCCATCCCGAGCCGCAGGCGGCGGCGCACCTCCTCGGCGGGCATCGTCGGGCGCGCCTCAGGGAGGAGGAGCGGGGTGGCGACCAACAGCTCCTCGCCGTGCGTGAGGGGCGCGGCGTCGGGCGCGAGGTGGGGCGCGAAACGCGGTGTGGCTTCGGCGAGGGTCGGTGGGCGTGTTCGAGCCGAGGATCGTGCCGAACCCATATCGATCGCGCCTTCGGCTTCGTGGCGGGTCGCGCGCGGGAGGAAGCTGCGAGCCGATCCAGCGTCGTTGGAAGCCACGGCCTGACCACCGATGAAACAGGCAAGGCCTACCACACAACAGGCAAGCAGCGTTTCAGTGGACGTCATTCCGACTTGGCAGCGAGGCGGTGCGCCTCGCCTCAGTCGAGAAAGGCCTGCACCGCGGCGAAGAACGGGTCGGGGGCTTCCCAGAAGGGATTGTGACCTGCGTCAGCGATGGGGACCAAGCGTGCATGCCCCAGCACCGTTGCGGTATGCTCTGCCTCCGACAGCGGCAGGACATCTGCCGCACCATGCACGACGAGTGTTGGGAGGGGCAGGTCACGGAGGCGCTCCTGCCAGTCGTAACCATCCCGCCTGAGTCGAGCTGCGACCACGGCGCCGATCGTACTGCTGCCATGCGGTGCATTCACACTGGCCGCGAACTCCTGATCGGCAAACCACGCGGGAAAGAACGCCTGGGCGTATCTGGCGTGGTCTTCGAGCACCGGGCGCTCCAGCGCATGGGGGTCCAATGCGGCAAGTCGCTCGCGAGCCTCGCCGGAGAGCCGGGCCAGGCCTGCCTCATGGAGAGGTGGGAGCCAGCGGCTGGTCATCCCAACCGCATTGACCAGTACCAGGTGTCGAATGGCCGATGGGGCGTGGTTGCTGGTGGCGGTGGTCTGCTCCTCCGCGGCGGCCAGCATCGCGATCCCGCCTCCCCACGAGTGACCCAGGACGTCCCAACGCGCAATGCCGAGCGCCGCGCGGAGGGCCGGGATATCGCCGCCGTCGAACTCGATGCGTGACGCGGGCACACCGGGTGGCGTCGCCGATGCGCCGCGCCCTCGCTGGTCGTAGAAAATGAGCTGTCGCCGCGCCGCGAGGGGGGCGAGCGCCGGCCACAGCAACTTGTGGTCGAAGAGAAGGCCGCCGTTCACGCAGAGCAGTGGCAGCCGGCCCTCCACGGCTGGGGTGCGGTAGGCGGCAAAGGCGATCCCGCGCGCGGTGACGGTGACGCGCTCGAGCGGCGGGCGTGGCGGCAGGGCGCGCCGAAATGCGAGGTATCGGGCGAGAGCAGGTGAATTCACGATCCCTGAAGATCATCTGATGAACGCTGGTACGGGATTCCCGCTTGCCAGCCCTTTGACCGTGGGGCGATAGTCCACGCATGTCACTCCTCCCGCCAGACGCCATCGCGTTCAACCGCCCGCGCGATGATGAGCTCGATCTTCACGGGGTGACGCATCCAGGGCAGGTTCGTGCCTCCAATCAGGATCAGTTCCTGCTGTGTACGGTGCACCCGCAGGTGGTGATCCATGGGACCAGTCTTGCCGAATCCGCGGATCTCTCGCTGCGGGGGGAGCGGGTGGCGACCATCATGCTCGTGGCCGATGGCGTAGGGGGCAGTGTCGATGGCAGCGAAGCAAGTCGTCTCGCCACGGTGGCCATCACCGAACACTTTGCCTCGGCCATGCAATGCTGGCATACCGCCGGGTCGAGTGGTGAGGAGGAATTCACGGCGGCTCTGCTTGACGGTGCCATCGAGGCACATCGCCGGGTACGGGAGCAGGCAGCGACACAGGCCGACGGTCGCAAGATGGCCACCACGCTCTCGGTGGGGATCGTCGTTTGGCCGTGGCTGTATGTGCTGCAGGTGGGGGATAGTCGGTGCTATCACTTCCAGGACGGCGTGCTGAAGCAGGTCACCCGGGATCAGACCCTCGCGCAGGACATGATCGACCGTGGGGCCCTTACCCCGGAACGCGCAGTCAACTCGCCGCTGAACCATGTGCTCTCGAGCGCCATCGGCGGCGAGGACGCCATGCCGGTCATTTCGCGGGTGGATGTGCGGCAGCGGGGGTGTGTGGTGCTGCTGTGCAGCGATGGCCTCACCAAGCACGTGCATGACGAGGAAATAGCCACGGCATGCGCCACGATGACCTCGGCGAAACAGTTGTGTGAATCGTTGCTGGCGCTGGTGCTGGAGCGTGGCGGCTCGGACAACGTCACGATCGTGGTGGGGCGCGCGTTACCTTAAGCACATGCGGGGGCGCTCTACTCAGGATGCGCGCACCCCAGCTACCCGCCCTCACATCCCCGCCCCCACCCACGGGTCCCGCCATGGTCAATCGCCGTGATTTCCTTGTCGCCGCCGCCGCCGCCGGCGCCGGTGCGTCGCTCAGTCTGACACCCCGCCTTCTCGAAGCCTTGGCCCAGGGGCCGCTCCTGCAGCGGGCCATTCCGTCCACCGGGGAGAAGATTCCCGTCATCGGCCTGGGGAGTTCGGCCACCTTTGCGACGGTGGCGCGCACCGAGGATGTGAGCGCCCTGCGTGAGGTGTTCAAGACCATGACGGATCGCGGTGCGCGGGTGTTCGATACGGCACCCTCCTATGGGGCATCCGAGGACGTGGCTAGCCGGATCGTGAACGAAATGGGTATCGCACCCAAGCTGTTCTGGGCCACCAAGGTGAATGTGGCTGGTCGAGGCGGTGCCTCAGCCGACCCCTCGGCCGCACGTGCACAGATCGAAACCTCACTCGCACGTTTCAAGCAGCCGAAGATCGACTTGATGCAGGTGCACAACATGGGTGACCCTGCAACCCAGTTGAAGGTCGTGCGGGAGTTCAAGCAGGCTGGCACGGTGCGCTACGTCGGGATTACGACCACCAGCGACAGTCAGTATGGCCAGCTCGAGGCCGTGATGCGCAACGAGCCGCTCGATTTCATTGGTATCGACTATGCCGCGGACAACCGGGGGGTCGAGGAGCGGATCCTCCCGCTGGCGCAGGAACGCAAGATTGCGGTCCTGGCCTATGCGCCATTCGGACGCACGAGCCTCTTCCGTCGTGCGGCGTCGACGCCGCTGCCCGAGTTCGCCAAGGAGTTCGATGCGACGACCTACGCACAGTTCTTTCTCAAGTTCATCCTGGCACACCCCGCCATCACCGCGATCACGCCGGCAACCAGTCAGGCGAAGAACATGATCGATAACATCGGGGGTGGTATCGGCCGCATTCCCAACGCGGCACAACGCGAGCAGATCATCAGGTTTGTCGAGGCGCTGCCTCCCGCGCCCGGCCGCTGACGGCGCAGGGTTCCCCCCACGGGCTTATTCATGACGACAGACACGGGAATGCTGGCGCGCGTGCGCGCCAGCGTGGGTGCACGGCCGGGCGAAGGGGCCGTACTGGTCTGGGCAACGGCGTACTACTTCCTGGTGCTCTGTGCCTATTACGTCATCCGCCCAATCCGGGACGACATGGGCGCGGCGAGCGGCGCGGAGAATCTTGCGTGGCTCTTCACAGGTACCATGCTCGGAATGCTGTTCGTCCATCCGTTGTACACCTCGCTGGTGTCGAAGCTCAAGCGACGGCAGTTCATCGGCTGGACGTATCGGTTCTTCATTCTGAATCTGGTGGTGTTCTACCTGATCTTCCGCGCGGTGAGTGCCGAGCAGGCCATCTGGGTCGGACGCGTCTTCTTCATCTGGACCAGCATCTTCAATCTGTTTGTGGTCTCCGTGTTCTGGTCCCTGCTCACCGACGTGTTCAGGCCTGGGCAGGGAAAACGCCTGTTCGGTGTGGTGGCGGTGGGGGGCACTGTCGGCGCGATGCTGGGGGCGTCCATCACGACGGGTCTCGTTGGGGTGCTTGGTCCGCTCAATCTGATGCTGGTTTCTGCGCTGATCCTCGAGCTGGCCGTACGAGCCTCGCAGGTGCTGGATCGCAAGGAAGCGGAGATGGCTGCTGCAGAGCCAGTGTCAGCGGTGGAGGGTCAGGCTACAGGCCGGTCTGACTCGGCAGAGGAAGTGATCGGCGGCGGGGTGCTCGATGGCATCCGGCACATGCTGACCTCGAGGTATCTCCTGGGTGTGGCTTCCCTCATCCTGTTCTATACCATCTCCAGCACCTTCCTCTACTTCCAGCAGGTTGACGTGGTGGCCCGCACGTTCGGTGAGGATCGGGCCGCGCGCACGCAGGTGTTTGGAGCGATGGATATCGCGGTCAATGCGCTCACCTTGCTGGCCCAGCTCTTTGTCACAGGCCGCTTCATCAAGTGGCTGGGGGTCGGGGCCGCATTGGCCTTCCTGCCCATTGTGACCCTGATCGGTTTCGGCGTCATGGGCCTGCTCCCCACGCTCGCAGTCCTGGTGGTGTTCCAGGTGGCACGTCGGGCAGGCAACTTTGCCATTCAGCGTCCAGCCAGGGAGGCGTTGTTCACCGTGCTGGCGCGGACGGACAAGTACAAGGCGAAAAATTTCAGCGACACCTTCGTGTATCGCCTCGGCGATCAGGTGGGCGCCTGGTCCTACACCTGGATGGC
>CAZPJX010000054.1:0-19107 GCA_964586985.1 uncultured Gemmatimonas sp.
CACAGAGCAACTGCGTGCCAAACGCGCGCACACCCAGCACATGGGTGACGGTGTTGGCGTCCCAGCCTTCGGTGAGCATGGACACCGATACCACACATCGAATCTGCTCACCAAGTCGCCCCTTCTTGCCTACGGTGTTCATGACCTCCCGTAGCAGATCCTGGTCCGACAGGCCCTCGGCGCTCTGCTGATTGCCGGTGCGCTCGACAATCTCGCGGCGGAACTGTTCGATTTCGCCCGCGGCCATCTTGCGGAAATTGTCATCGAGCGCGTCGCCCGATTCCAACTGCTCACTATCGATGAGCAGGGTGCGTGGCATGGCAAACGGATTGCCGTGTTCGTCGTGATTACGGAACAGGTCGAGACGACCAGGCACAAGCTGCGAGGTCCCATCATCGCTGGCGCGCTCGAAGCCGGCGATGTAATCGTACACCAGCTTGGACGTAGCCGTGTTGTTGCACACGACGATGAAGCACGGCGGTACATCTACTCCCGGTGTTTCACGCCATGCCTCAAAGGTTTTCCGGTACTGGCCGTAGAGGGCCTCGAGTGCTGTTTGCAATTCCGCGGGCAACAACAGCGGATCGAGCGCCCCACCCTTGCCGCGCCCCTTCTTCGGCATCTTTGGCGCAATATGCGTCCAGAGCTCGCGGAAGATCGGAACGTCTGCCTCGGGGATGTTGTCGGCCACTGGCACACGCGGAAGTTTCACGATGCCGCATTCGATGGCGTCCATCAGCGAGAAGTCGCTCATGGTCCATGGAAACAGCGTGCCTTCGGCGTAGCCAGAGCCACGCAGAAAGAATGGGGTGGCGGAGAGATCGATGACGCGAGACAACCCCAGCTTGCGGCTGGCGGCTTCGAGTCCGGAGATCCAGAGGCGTGCGGCTTCCGTGTTGGCCTCGGCCTCCTTGCGGTCATCACCCTTGAGGCCCGCGTCCTCGTCGCTGTCCGCCTTCTCGCGATAGCAGTGATGTGCCTCGTCGTTGAGCACCAGAATGCTTTTCAGGCCCATGAGCCCGGGCATGACGCGCTGCAGCATCTGGCCTTCGCTTTCGATAGTCTCGAGCGCGGGACCATGGCCTTGCAGCAGGGCTCTGCCACCCTTGGAGATCTCCAGCAACTCACGTCGCTTGAAGGCGTGGTAATTGGTGATGACAATGCGCGCCTGATTGAGCTCACGCAGCATGTCGCTGGGTACGAGCTCACGTGAGGCGTAGTACGCATCCGGATCGTTGGGCTGCAACACCCGCAGACGATCACGGATGGTGATGCCGGGCGCCACAATCAGAAAGCCGCGCGTGAAGCGCCTGGATGACGGGTGACGGACCGCGTTCAGGGTTTGCCACGCAATGAGCATGGCCATGACCGTGGTCTTGCCCGCGCCGGTGGCCAGCTTGAGCGCCAGGCGCAGCAACCCCGGGTTGGCCTCTGCGTTGACCGCCTGCAGATGGTCGAGAAAGCGCTTGCCGTCCTTACCAAGTTCTGGTGCGACTTCGGTAAGCCAAATGACCGTTTCGACCGCCTCGACCTGGCAGAAGAACGGACGTACACCACTGAATTGGTGATGACGCCAGTGCTGCAGGAGGCGTCGCGTCTCGGGCGTTACGCGCCAGTGCTCGGGGTTCCTGATGGCGCGCCAGCGTTCGACCTGCACGCGCAGTTCGTTGATGAGCGAGCGCAGATACTCCTGGCGTTCGGAGGACAGGCCGAGTCCCTCATCGAGCACGATGGACGTCTGGGTCCTGACCTGCTTCTTCGTCCTGGGAATCGGGGTGATGAAGGACGCCTTGCGGCGTCCGGTCGCCAATACGCCGGTGGGTTGTCCGGTGCGATCGAGCTCCCAGTGTTGAGCGGGTGCCTCGTAGGGCGAGTTGAGGATGGGAGCGGTGAAAAACGGCGAGGTCATTGCAGAGGAAGGCGCGACGATCGGAGCCCTGGCTGGAACAGACCATTCTAGCTCGCGGTTCAGTCCGGCAGAAGAGAAGCCTGTATGTAGAAATCGCTACCGTTGCGGTGCCGAGAGTCGCACCGCCAGATCCCCAGCCGGCGCAAATACAAACGCCTTGCTCACCTTGAACTGCCGCAGTAGCCCCAGGTCGGCCATGCGCAGCAGGTCGGTGCGTGCAGTCTGGTAGCTGGTGCCATGCGAACGCTGATGTGACGCCACGGTATACTGCGCATCGGGCCAGTCCAGCGCATGGCGCAACAAGGCAAGCTGTCTCGGGTTGAGATCGTGCTGTGCGAGGGATGTTTGCCGAACCAGGTGTTCGATATCCCGCATCTGGCGTGTCTTTCGCGCGAGATACTCGTGCAGGTCGTCGATGGCGCGCGCGAGGGTGCGCAACTGATGCAGCACGAAGTAGGTGGTGTCGTTGCTGTCGCTCTCTGTATACAGGTAGGAGCGGGCATAGGCACCACGCGCTTTGCGGAGGATACGTGAAATGGACACGTACTCGCACAGCCAGTAGCCGGAGTGTGCCATTGACCAGTAGAACAGCGCGCGCGCCGTGCGTCCGTTGCCGTCTGCAAATGGGTGGTCGTAGGCCAACCAGAAGTGCAGCAGGATGGCGCGAATGACGGGGTGCAGGAACTCGGTGTCGGAGGTGCCATTGGCAAAGTCGCACATCGCGGCGAGCCGCTGCGGCAGTTCATCAGCATGCGGCGGGCGATGAAGCATGGTGCCGGTCTCGTCTTCCACCACAATATGCTCGTCAGCACGGCGAAGGCGCCCCGCGCCAGATGAGTCGTCCATCGTGCTTTCCGTGAGCTCACGTTGCAGCGCAAAGACCAATGCCGGCGTCAGCGCTTCCTGTCGGTGATCCCGGACCAGCAGCATGCCCCGATAGTTGTTCAGGATCATGCGTTCGCTTCGCGTGGCGGCCGGCCGTCCTTCCTGGATCATGGCCTTGGCCACGCGCCGGGTCGTTGAGGCACCCTCCAACTGACTGGAGGCGATGGCCTCCTCCACGATCGACCTGAACAGGTAGCTGTCCCGCGTGGCCGTATTGGTGATGGGCTCAGCACCCACGAATCCACCTCCCATGTTCCCACTGGCATCGCGATCGATGCGATGGAGGAACTCCAGCACCGGGGCCGGCATGGCAACCGTGAACGGGCGGGACCTGGTGTCCAGCAACGGTAGTGGGCGGGCGAGCGCGTCTCGTGAAGTTCGGACAGCCAGCCACTGCTCTTCTGCAGAGTAGTCTGCGAGGGGCGGGGCGTGCCTGAAGTTGTCCCAGTGGCGGTATTTGCCCCCCGGGGCGGGACCCAGCCCCCTGGCCATCAGGGCCTGAAAGCGCGTCGCCCCCTCCTCTCTGGAGAGGAGGAGGCTGAGAATGCTGGAGACCGTTGGCGGACTGACCGGCAGTTTCATCGGATCGTGTTGGTGTCAATATTCTACTAATATATGTCAAATTAGTAGAAACGAACCAAGCGGACGAGTCTGAAATGCCAGGGTATTACTAATTGCTGAACAATTAGTAGTAAAATGCCGTCACCCCACAAACCGCTCCACCGCTGCGTCGGTCAGTTCGAACACCTTCCCATCGTCGTCCCCGCTCACCCGGCCCAGCAGGCCGGAGCGCCACGCGGTGGGAATCCAGGCCGTGCCGTAGGCTGCGCCCATGGCGGCGCCGACGATGGCGGCGATGGTGTCGTTGTCGCGGGTGTCGTTGATGGCCACCAGCATGGCCTGCTCGGGCTCATGTCCATGCTGCGCCACGATGTGCAGTACGGTGGGCACGGTTTCCAGAAGATACGCGCCACTGGACCAGCGTGCGGCCGCGTCGCGCACCGGCATGCGGCGCTTTAGTGCGTCGCGTACCTGGCTGTCCAGGAGCTCCGACAGGCTTCCCCGCCAGTTCTGCAGCGCGCCGTGGCGCACACGAGAATCATAGGCCTGGCCATGATCGAGGATTCGGAGCACTTCGGTGTAGGTCTCGAGCCATTCCTCTGCCTGCTCGGGGAGGTCGCCATTCAGCAGGCGCCAGAGCAGCGCCACCCAGGCCACACTGCTGGCGATGGCCACGGGGTCGTTGTGCGTAACGGCCGTGCTCACGGCCGTATCCTCCCACAGCTTCGTGCCACCGTGCCGGAGATGGGGCAGCACGGTGGGTGCGATGCGCATGAGTGCCCCGTTGCCCGCGCTCAATTGCGTGGCTTCCCACCAGGGGGCTCCGCCGCGTAGGGCGTTGCAGAAGTCGCGCGTGCTGCGGCCTATGCCGAAGATGCGATCGTTGGCGATGCGGAACGCGAGCTCATCCGGATCGAGCCTGCCGTCGGCCAGCAGTTGCTCCACCGCGCGAAAGGTGAGCTGTGTGTCATCACTGGGTGTGCCGGCCACTGCGCCCTCCGCATAGCGACTGGGCAGGTAGCCGGTGATGTGTCCATGGCGCGCCTCGCGTTCTTCCGGGGTCAGGCCCTCGCTGCGATTGCCGAGTGCGTCACCAATGGCCACGCCGAGCAGCATACCGCGTACGCGATCGGCGAGATCTGACGAGTCGACCGGCGGAGCAGGTGGCAGGATGGCCAATCGCTCACGCTCGAGACGGGGGATCCAGGCAGGTACGGACATCGAAATGGTCTCGGTTGGCGATGGATGGGTGAGGTACGAACAGAGGAGCGATGGGACCAAGCTATGCCAGCGCCGGGTATCTTTGGGAACACCTTCCATATTGGATGTTTCTCATGGCACGTTCTTTCCGTCCGCGCTTCGTTTCGCTTGCTCTCCTGACCGCCGCCGCTGTCTCGCTCAGCGGCTGTTTTCTGGTCGCTGCCGGGGCGGGTGCGGGCGCGGCCATCGCCTACACGCAGCGTGGGGCGTCGGCCTCAGTGCCGGGCAAGGTTGACGCGGTGTTCGGTCAGGCGCAGTCGGCGTTCTCGGTGCTGCGCATCAGCGAAACGGGACAGAGCACCGAGAACAGCGGCGCCCTGCGGCGCCTGGTGGGCAAGACCGGCGACCAGGAGGTGACGGTGGAGATCAAGCGTACCTCCGACGAGGTTGCGGCCGTGGAAGTTGTGGCCCGGAAGAACGTGGTAGACTACGACCGGGATCTCGCGAAGCGCGTGCTCGATCAGATTGTGAGGAAGTGACCTGCGCGCTCTTGGATCATGTGTTGAATTTCTATTAGCCAGCCTTCACTTGCGCTTGGTAAAATAGCGTACACGGGGAATCCCATCGAAATCTTCGATCACTTGGGCAAACTGCTCTGCCTGTGGTCCAGCCCCGAAGTACTCGAGCCAGGCAGAGCAATCCACCAGATTCACACCCGATCCTTGTCTCGCACCACGGTAGAATCGATGCCCTTGAGGAGGCCGCGCATTTCACGCATGGCTCGGACGGGGATGAACTCGACCCGATTCTGATACTGGAGCGCTTGCGCCTTCTGACCTGGTTTCAGCTTCAGTGCCTCCCGAATCTCGCGGGGGATGACGACCTGGAACTTGGGGGACACGGTGACAACGGTCATGGCCACCTCATCGACATGGACGCCGTGCAACGCCTGAAATCAGCGGCGCGCGTAGCGCGTCCGTTGCATTGAGTCGTTAGCCAGCAGCCCGACCAGACTTGGGCGCTGCCTTTTCGAGAACCTTGACCATGCGTGTTTGCCAACCTGGCCCGGTAGCTCGCCACCGCTCAATAACCTTGGGCGGCAAACGAAGAGACAAGAGCTGACGTGGGTTAGCCAGTTTGGGGCGCCCGCGGCGCACCAGCTTTTCACCATGGTACAAGTCTGCCTCGGAGATCCACGCATCCGTGATTTCCGGCGGCGTCTCCGCGTCATGCGAGATGGGGGAGGAGCTTTTTCGCTTCGCGCTCATGACAATGCCTCATGCTGATGATGCGTCGTGCGACGCCGCGCGGCGTCCATGCGAACACGACAAGCCGAGAGTCGAGCCAGCCTGCTGTGATGAAGCGAGGCTCGCCGTAGTCTTGACGATCATCTCCGCGCGTGAAGTGCGGCCCGGAAAAAACTTCCGCTGCTCTGCGCATGTCCAGACCGCGCTCCTGCAGCGTCCATTCGCGCTTTGCAGGGTCGCAGGTGATCCGTTTGGACTAACTGTAGCTACAGTAATTGATACGGTCAACAAGCTTGCGACGATGCTGCACCTGTTGGCTAACAATATTTTCAGGCGCTCAACAGGGCCTCCACCGCCTCTGCCGTCGCTTCGAGCACCAGTTCCAGCCCTTCCATGCTATGGTCGCCCATGTGCCCAATGCGGAAGGTGCTGCCTTTGAGCCGGCCATAGCCGCCACCAATGACGTAGCCGCGCTTGGCCACGGCCTCCACGACGGCATCGCCGGTGAGGCCGGTGGGTAACGAGACCGCTGTCACCGTGGGGCTCGCGGCGCCATCGGGTGCAAAGACCGAGAACTCCGCGCCCGCGCGCGCGCGCAGCTCGTGCACCCAGCTCTGCGTGTGCTCGGACATGGCCGTATGCCGATCCCAGCGCCGCTCGATGGTTTCGATCGCGATGCGTTCGCCCTGCGCGGCCGTTGCGTACAGCAGGGAAAGCGCAGGGGTGCTGGGGGTCTGATTCCGGTGGATGTACTGCTCGAACTCCACGAGGTCGAAGTACAGCCCGCGGTTGGTCGCCGTCCTGGCCTGGTCGATGTACTGCTGGCTGGCCACTCCGAAGGCGAGCCCCGGTGGCAACGCGAGCGCCTTCTGGGACCCGGTGAGCACGAAGTCGAGTCCCCAGGCGTCCGTCTCGACAGGCACTCCGCCGATGCCGGTCACCGAGTCGACCAGGACCGCGCAGTCGTGCTGGTGCGCGAGCGCGGCGAGCGCCTGGATATCGGTGAGCACGCCGGTGCTCGTCTCGGAATGCACCACGGTGAGCGCGGCGTGGTGTCCACGTTTCAGTGCGTCCTCGACGAGTTCCAGGGAAACCGGTCCGCACCAATCGCCACCGACCACGGTGACTTCCCGTCCGCAGGCCTGGGCAATCGCCGCGAAGCGCTCACTGAAGGCGCCATTCACCAGGCAGAGAATGGCGCCCGGCCTGGCGCAGCGAATGGCCGCTTCCATGAGTCCGGTTGCGCTGGAGCTGGACACGTAGACGGGACGTGCGGTACGGAAGATGGGCTTGAGTCCGGTCTGGATCTGCGCGAACAGCGCTTCAAAGACGGCCCCGCGATGCGGAAGCATGGGCTGCAGCATGGCGCGCAGCACATCGGGGTGCACTTCCGTGGGGCCAGGCAGGAAAAAGGTGCCGAAGTCGCTCATGTCTCGCTTATCTCCTGCTCATGCCTGACTCAGGCTTCGCACAGGGGTTGCAAACGGGGGTCACGTATCGAACAACAAGGCGTACAGCGCCGCTGCAGAATCCGCTTCGGCATCGGCTACCGCCACGACTTTCTCGCGGCGGGAAATCGCGGTGAACGCGAAGAATGCATCTACCACACCACGCACTGCGGCATCGGTGCTGCCGTCGCCGATCATGGCCACCCGTGGGCGCAACTGCAGCGTGTGCACCACCTGGGGCTTGCCCTGTTGGGTGGCCAAAGGCTGTGCCCCATCGAGCAGACTGAATGTCCCGTCCGTATCGCGCGAAAGGGAGACGGCGTGCACCCGATTGGCGGGGATGCCCAGATGGAGCGCGAGGGGAATGATGGCAGCGCGCAGCCCGCCACTGAGGAGATACACATGCACGGAGGCAGCGAGGAGATCGCGCACGAGCGCCGCCATGCCTGGTACCATGGCCTGCTGGTAGGCGTCGTCCAGGGCGATCAGCTCAGCACCAGTGGGACGGATGCGCTCGAGTCGCTGCGTATAGACGGCGTCGATGGGAATCTCGCCGGCCATGGCGCGCGCGGTGAGCTGCTCGCATTCCCGGGCTGTGGCGGCATCACGCAATGCGGCCAGCCAGTCGATGCCTTCGAGATCCACCAGGGTGGAATCGACATCGAACACCACGGTCTTGAAGCGCGGGACCCCGGATTCCGGAAGCGCTCCAGTTGTCCCACCGGCTGCTGGCGTCATGCGAGATCGCCTGGCGATGTGTGGATGTCACTCATAGCACGTTCCCCGGAGCGAGCAGGCCAAGCGGGTCGAGTTCCCGCTTGAGCGCACGCATGACACCTTGCTGCACCGGGCTGGCCTGCAGCGGGAGCCAGCGCCGTTTGATCTTGCCGATGCCGTGTTCGGCGGCGACGGTGCCGCCCATGGCGATCACCGCTTCGAGTGTCGCATACACCACGCGCTCGATGCGTGCGAGCTCATCGGCATCTGCAGCGATGATGTTCTGGTGCGGATGCCCATTGCCGGCGTGGCCATAGGCAATGCCGCGGGGCGTGCCGGCTTCATCGGCGAAACCTCGCGCCAGTGTGAGGGCCTCCGCCAGTCGCGGATACGGCACGGCCCAATCGGTGCTCACCTTTCGCCCACCGAACGCGCGCCGCGTGGCGCCACGCTCGTTCATGGTGGCTGGCACCGCATGGCGCATGCGACGTGCTTCGTTCAGGGCTGTGGCGGAATCGTAGACTCGAATGTCTTCGGTGGCCGCGCGATGGACTTCAGCCAGCTCCAGCCAGGCGTCGAGTGGAAGTTCGGTGTCGTGTTCGGTGCCGGTCTCCTCGACATAGACCATGGCCCGAATCTCCGACGCCCAGGCGCCTCCACCTTCGGCTGTGCGCGCGATTTCCATGGCGCCCTGATCGAAGAACTCCAGGCAGCGGGGGTGCACCGCGCGTGCACGGCGAGCCGCTACCACGAAGGCCAGGGCATCGGATTCGCTGGCGAAGGGTATCGCGAGTCCGAGCACCTGACGGGGCAGCGCCTGCAGTGCGAACTCTGCGGCCACCACCACACCCAACGTGCCTTCGCTGCCAACGAACCACTCGACGGGGTCGTGCGTGATGGGATACCCGACGGTGTTCTTTTCCAGCGCGGGTCGGCGCAGGTCGAGGAGTTGGCCATTGGCCAGGAGCACCGTGAGCGCGCGCACATGCGGCCCGGTGGCGCCATAGCGCAGGGAGCGCGCGCCCGAGGCATTGCAGGCGATGGCGCCTCCGATCGTGCTCTCTTCCTCACTGGTGGGATCGGGCGTGAACAACAGGCCCGCGGCTTCTGCCGCGCGCCGGACGTCGGCCACGATGGCACCGGCGCCTGCGCGGATCACCCGCGCATCCGTGTCAACCGGATCGATGTGCGAGAGCCCCCGCAATGACAGCAGGATACCGTGATCGGTGATGGAGGCACCCGTGGTGCTGGACTGTGCACCCGCCGGCGTGATGGCAATGCGGTCTGCCGTGGCGGCGCGCAACAGCTCCTGGACTTCGCGCACTGCGGTGGGGCGTGCGACCATATCAGCCACCATCTCCAGTCCCGACACATCACGCGCGAAGGCTCGGCGGACGTCCTCGTCTTGCGTGATGCTGGGCAGGGCGCCCACGCCGGAGTGGCCGGACACGGACTACTCGTCCCGGAAATGCACGATACTCGCGGAGCGAATGTCGGGCAGATCGAGCAGTGCTCGCCGGGTGTCTTCGCTAACGGTGCCGTCCACCGAGACCGCTGCCAGCGCGTCGCCTCCCTGGGCCAGGCGAGCCTGGTGGTATTCGGCGATGTTCACACCGCGCTCACCCAGCAGCGTGCCCACCCGACCGATGACACCAGGTACATCGTGGTTCGTGAGCACCAGAAGGGTCTGGCGAGGGTTCACATCCACATGGAATGACCCGATGCGCGTGAGTCGTGGCGTGCCCTCCTCGGGGGCCACGCCGGCCACGGCCAGCTGCTGCATGCCACCAGAGAGCGACACCTCGAGAGCCCGCCCCATGCCGAGCTCCGTGGTTTCGGCCACCGACAACTCGAGACCACGAGCCTCCGCGAGAGCTCGCGCGTTGATGAGGTTGAGGCGATCCGTTTCGATGACACCCTCAAGGACACCTGCCGCCGCCGCCGCGAGCATGGCACCCGTACCATGGGCGAGATCGGGGCTGACGCGCAGCGCAAGGCGACGCACAGCGCGCATGCCCTGATCGGCAAGCACGGCCCGTGCGACCGCCGCGGCGCGGCGGGTGAGCAGCATGGCGCCCTGCAGCTCGCGCCATTCGCCGGTCGCGCCCGATCCGTTGATGGAGCGCGAGAGATCGTTCCGCAGCAAGGCATCGCGCACCGCGACGCAAACATCGCGCGAGACATTGCGCTGTGCCTCGACCGTGTTTGCCCCGAGATGCGGGGTGAGCACCAGATTTGGCAGTTGACGGAGCGGGCTGTCGGGCGCGAGCGGTTCGACACTGAACACGTCGAGCACCGCACCGCGCAACTGATCTGCCTCGAGCGCCGCCTGCAGGGCCTCTTCCTCGATCACGCCGCCACGCGCGAGGTTCACCACCACCGAGCGGGCGGGCAATCGCGCCAGTTCGCGCTTCCCGATCAGGCCGCGGGTCTCGTCGGTGAGCGGCACGTGCAGGGTGAGGATGTTGGTATCGGCGAGCAGTGCGTCGAGCGTCGGAGCTCGACGCACCCGCAATGCGGAAAACCGTTCGTCGGCGATGTAGGGATCGTAGGCGATGACCGTCATGCCGAAGGCGTGCGCGCGCATGGCCACTTCACTGCCGATGCGGCCGAGTCCGACAATCCCGAGTGTCTTGCCCTTGAGCTCACGGCCCATGAACTGCGACCGATCCCATCGGCCGTCATGCATGGCAACGGCGGCGGTGGGGAGTTGGCGAAGCAGGCCGATGACGGTGCCGAAGAAGAGTTCTGCCACGGCAACGGTATTGCCGGCCGGTGCATTGATGATGGCGATGCCCAGCGACGTGGCGACGTCGAGCGCAATGTTGTCGACGCCGACGCCGGCGCGTCCGACGACCTTCAGTTTCAATCCCGCGTGCAGCAGTTCCGCGGAGATGCGGGTGGCACTTCGTCCGACAATGGCATCGTAGTCACCGATGCGGCGCAGCAGATCGTCCTTGGGGAGCGTGGGGAGTTCATCCACCTGCAGCGCGGGTTCCGCGGTGAGGAGGTCAACGCCTTCCTGATCGACATCGTCGGTGACAAGGACGCGAAACATCGAAGTGTTCTGGGCAGAGAGGGAAGGACTGCAGCCGCCGCGAACCGAAGTTCGCGTGCGGTTCGAACAGGATTACTGTCCGAGCGAACGGCGTAGGCTGTCGCGCAGTGCTACCAGCGTATCGTCTTCTGCCGCTGGCGAGTCATCGCGCACGTGGAGTTCCACGCCTTCAGCAACGATAACGCGTCGCCAACTCGCAACGGGACTGCCTGCACGTAGGGCGCTGGCGTCCATCTGGAGGGACAGTGCCGGGGCCAATGACGCTGCAACCCGTCGTTCGAGCGCGTCGCCCGTGGTTTCGCGCATCTCGGCCTTGATGGCCTCCAGCGTCTGCCCTTCGCGCTGGCGAATCTTGATGGCGAGCAACTGCAGGAGGTGCCGGTAGCCGTAGGTGGCGGCTGTGCCGGCGCCCTCTGGCCGATCGAGCAGGCCATTGGCCACATAGAACCGCACGGCGCGCGCGCTGGGCATGGCGCGTGCGGAGGCGTTCGTGGGCTTGACACCCGCCGAATCAACGAGCGCGGCTGCATGCGCCGCGAGCCCGCGTGCATTCCACGGGGCGTGGCGCGCGTGAGCGCGAAGCAGGTGAACGGGAGACTCAGCCATGGGAGGGGCAATATATGCAGGGTGAGGCGGTCTTGCCCGTAGCTGCCGCATCTCCCATTCAACTCAAGCCGTAGCGTTTGATCTTCTCGAGCAGTGTGGAACGTGCGATGCCGAGGGCGCGGGCGGTTCTTGTGCGATTTCCCCGAAGAGTCTTGAGCGTGGTGCGGATCGCATCCCGCTCGATGGCATCGAGGGCCTGTGTGCTGGTCGCGCGGGAGGCGGGCGTTGCGAAGGCTGCAAGATGCGCCGCGTCGATGGGGGCATCCTGGGCGAGGACGCTGGCGCGCCAGAGCGTGTCGCGTAGCTCACGCAAGTTGCCGGGCCAGGCGTGGGCCACGAGCACGGCCTCTGCGGCCGGGGTCAGTGCAGCACGCTCGGGTGCCAGGGGCTGCAGCAGCGCGCGTGCGAATGGCAGGATGGCGTCGGGCTGGGCGCGGAGCGGAGGGAGGGTCAGGGTGAGTGACTGGAGGCGGTAGAAAAGGTCCGTCAGCATGCGGCCGTCTCCCAGTGCGTCGTTCACGGCGAGGTGGGTGCTGGCGATGAGCCGGAGCCATGGACGCGCCCGCATGGCTTCCTGGTTGTCCGGAGGCGCGTCGTGCGCGAGGGCGCTCAGCAGCCGGGCCTGCGCCGCGAGTGGGAGGCGATCGACATGGGTGAGATGCAGGGTTCCCACCCCGTGGAGGCGAGCGGGCTCAGGGGTCATCTGCGAGCGCGGCTGGTTCTGTGGTTCGGTACCGAACAGCACGTCCACGAGGTCTGCAGAGTCAAGGTCGTTGCAGTCGATCTCGAGAAACGCCAATTGGTTTATATCCGAACGACTGTGAATCAGGCGCGCGACGTGGTTCTTGCCCGTGCCAGCTTCGCCCTGCAGCAGGACCGGGGACCGGGAGTTCGCTGCCAGTGAAATGAGCGCATCGAGGGCGGGCGCCAGCGGTGGATGGCTCGGTGCCTGGAACTCAGCGGTGAGAAAGCAGGGCGAAGGCAGGCGCATCGGTGTGAGACCCTGTGGGAGAAAGCGAACGCCCGTCACTGCCCGCAGTGGGCAGTGACGGGCGTTTCCGGGTGGTGCGCCGCGACCGGTGTCCGACGGTCGGTATGGATCGCGCCGGATTGCTGGTTGCGGCCGGAGGCCGTGCCGCAGACTAGCGGCGCTTTGCCCCTTTCTTCGCAGCAGCCTTCCTGGCGGGGGCCTTGGCCACCTTGCGGGGCGTAGCTGCCTTCTTCGCCACCTTCTTTGCGGCCTTCCTGGCGGCGGCCTTCTTCACACCCGGTGCCGCCTTCCTGGACGCCGCTCCGCTGCTCTTCCTGGCCGGTGACTTGGCGGCCTTCTTGGGGGCGGCCTTCTTCACCGCTGTCTTTCTGGCGGCGGCCTTCTTGGCCACAGCCTTCTTCGCGCCCTTGCTGGCACTCTTCGCGGGGGTCTTCGCAGCGGTCTTTGCGGGGGGCTTTGCGCTCTTGCCGGCGGGTGCTTTCACCGTCTTGGCAGGTGCCTTGGCTGTTCCCTTGCTTGCGGCCTTGGCGGCGGGCAATTCCACGGGTGCGGCTGAGGGAGCGGCCTTGGGTGCCTTGGCTGCTTTCGGTGCCTTCGCCGCAACCTTGGGAGCCGCAGGCGTTTCCGTTGCCACGGCCGGCGCTTCTTCCGCCACGGGCGGCGTTACGGGAGCTGGCTTGGGTGCCTTGGGCTTCGGAGCGGGCTTGGGTGCACCGGGGTTCTTGGGTGGACGGCCAGGACCGCGGCGCACGATGGGTGCACCGAACAGATCATCCTCGTCTTCGTCGTCGTCCAGCATGCTGTCATCGTCGAAGCCGTCGATGTCATCCTCGTCCTCATCCTCCTCGTCTTCTTCGGCATCGTCCCAGAGGGAGTCGCCGCGGTCGGATGGAAGGCCGTACCCATCGTCATCATCGTCATCGTCGTAGGACGACCGACCATAGCCCCCCAGATCATCCATATCGTCGTCGCTTAGCTGGAATTTCTCCAACTCGTCGCCCTGCGACATGACCGCCTCCTCTCCACCGGAAAAGTTCATCGACCGTTTGACCTACGCATGGCGACGCGACGGTGCGTCCGCATGCGTGGCCGGGAGCGCCGCCCAGGCATACACCGACGCCGGCTCGCGCCTGCGTCGCCGCTCCCTGCTTTTGCCACTTCTAATATCCTCCTAGTACATAGAGATCCGGCGGTAGTCAAGACGCGAGTTCTTGTCTGCGCGTCACCGCGGACTCTCCGGTCGGAAGCAGGAGGCTTTGGGGCGGAGGGGTTGAGAGAATTCCGGGGTTACTTGCCGCGTGCGTCCTCGACGGCGCGGTCGATCTCACCGCGGTGCAACTGGTAGTCCGGTCGTCCCGTAGCCAGCTGGGCTTGCAGGGCATCGAGGAGGCGGCGGTCGAACCCCACGGCGGCCTTGGTATCGTCTTCCATGCGTGCGCCACGGGCCGCCAGGAGCAGGCCGAGCAGGTCGGTCGGATCCTGCTGGAGGATGGTATCGGCCTGGGCGCGGACGACGGCCGGGTTGTCGGTGACTTCCGCTATGCGGCCGAAATGGTAGCGTTCGTCGGCGGTGGGGTTCTCCAACATTTCGTGGGACGCCATGGCCATGGGCGCGAAGAAGGCCACGGAATCCACCTTGCCCTCCTGCACATAGGTCATCATGCGCTGATACAGCCGATTGGCGCGCTCACTGGGCGTCAGGTTCCCGATGTCGGTGGCCGGACTTCCGGCGGCCTGTCCGTCCATGGCCTGGGTGGGGAGGGCGTTCGACGAACCGTCCACCGACGAGCCCTTGGCCGCGCCGAAGTTGCGACCGGCGGCCATGGCCACAAGCGCCAGCAGCGCCACGAAGGCGACCCCCCAGGGGAGTATGGACGCGACCGAACCCTGTGCTGATGCGCGGGGCACGGGAGCGGCCTGCTGGCCGGAGGGGGTACCGCAGCGGTGACAGAAGTGGGCGCCCGGCGAGAGCGCCGCACCGCAGGCAGCGCAGAATCCGCCGCCGGAATGTGCCGGAGTCTTGGAAGCAGTCATGCGACATCAAAGGTACTACAATACCGTATGCCCATGCCAAGTCGCTCCCTACTCCCCGGCAATCTGGACGGCGCTACGAGTGCCGACATCCTCGAACTCGCGGAAGCACATCAGGTTCGGTTTCTGCGCCTGCAATTCACGGATATCCTCGGCGCCATCAAGAACGTGGAGGTCCCGAGCTCGCAGTTCCGCAAAGCGCTCAAGGGAAACATTCTGTTCGATGGTTCCAGCATCGCCGGTTTCATGCGGGTGGAGGAGTCGGACATGCTTCTCGCACCGGACCCCGGCACCTTCCAGATTTTTCCGTGGGGCGACCCCGCCGCGCGAGTTGGGCGGCTCATCTGCGACATCACAATGCCCGATGGCACCCCCTTTGCTGGCGATCCCCGCGGCGTGCTGAAGCGTCAGCTGGGGCTGGCTGCCGAACGGGGCTTCGTGATGAATGCCGGGATGGAGGCGGAGTTCTTCCTCTTCAAGCCCACCGAGGACGGCCGGCCCGCGACCACCACGCACGATGTGGGCGGATACTTCGATCTGGCGCCGATGGACCTGGGGGAGGATGCGCGTCGCGCCATCGTGGATGTGCTCGAGCAGATGGGGTTCGAGGTGGAGGCTGCGCATCACGAGGTTGCGCATGGCCAGCACGAGATTGATTTCCGGCATGCCGAAGCGCTGCGCACGGCCGACAACATTGCGACGTTCCGATTTGTGGTAAAGCAGGTGGCGCGGCAGTTCGGATTGATTGCTTCATTCATGCCGAAGCCGGTGTATGGCCAGAACGGCAGCGGCATGCACACCCATCAGAGCCTGTTCCGGGGCGACCAGAACGCCTTCTGGGATCCCGCGCGCGAGTGGGGATTGAGCATGACGGCGCTGCATTACATCGGCGGGTTGCTGCGGCACGCGCGGGCGATGTGCGCCGTGACAAATCCGCTCGTCAATAGCTACAAGCGGCTCGTCCCCGGCTTCGAGGCACCTGAGAATGTGGCCTGGAGCATGCGGAACCGCTCACCTATGATTCGCGTGCCAGACCGCCGGGCTGCGGGCACGCGCCTCGAACTCCGCACGCCCGATCCGAGCGCGAATCCCTATCTCGCACTGACGGTCATGTTGGCGGCGGGTCTCGATGGCCTGCGCACGGAAGCTGACTGGCGCGAGCCGATCAACACGAACATCCGGGAGATGTCCTACCGAGAGCGCCGTCGTTTGCGCGTGGACGATCTGCCACAGTCGCTGCATGAAGCCTGCGAGGATCTGGAGAAGGATGAGGTCCTCTGCAATGCGCTGGGTGAGCACATCACGCAACAATACCTTGCGGCAAAACGTGCGGAGTGGAATGAATACAACCAGCAGGTGACGGCCTGGGAGCAGGCGCGATACCTCGCGCGGTACTAGATCCCGTATCCGCGACTGAACCAGGACCCCCTCCGTGATGCCTTCCCCGATGTCAGGACCGTTTGCCGACGGCACGCATACCGCGACCGTGGCACCGGATCCGGTGCTGCAGCAGAAGTATCCGTTCATCCTCCCACCTCTCGGGTACGCCAACAACGCCGTGGAGCCCGCGGTGGACGCGCGCACCATGCGCGTACATCACGACCTGCACCACGCCGCGTATGTGAACAGCCTCAATACGGTGCTTGCATCACAGACCGCGCTGCAGGATCGCACACTGGGCGAGCTCCTGATGGGACTGAGGCGGTGGCCGGAGTCCGTACGCACGGCCATCCGGAATCATGGCGGCGGTCACGCGAACCATGCGCTCTACTGGAAACTGCTCTCGCCTGGGGATGCGGAGGCGCAGCGTCCAACCGGCCGTCTCGAGGAGATGATTACGCGGGATTTTGAGACGCTGGAGGCCTGCAAGGCGGCGCTCAGGAGCGCCGCGGTGGCCCAGTTCGGAAGTGGGTGGGCGTGGTTGGTGAAGACGGCCACCAGCCGCCTGGCCGTTCGGGCGTTGCCCAATCAGGATTCCCCGCTGCTCGATGGCGAGCTGCCCATTGTCGGGATCGATGTCTGGGAGCACGCCTACTACCTCAGCTACCAGAATCGACGCGCCGATTACGTGGATGCCGTGCTGGCGCGAGTCAACTGGAAGGTGGCGGGAGAGCAGATTGTCTGAGGCTTCCGTAGGAGTGATGGGCGCAGCGGTCTTCGATCCGCTTCCTGTTACCCTGATCGGACGTCAGGTGCGTCTCGAACCCCTCGGACCGCAGCACGCGGACGACTTGCTCGTTGCCGGCGCGTTTCCGGAGTTGTGGGCAGTGACGGTGCAGCGCCCTCTCGATTCGGCCGAAGCCGTTTCCCGCTATCTCGCCGACGCGACGCGGCAGGCCGCGAGCGGCGGTGAGGTGCCTTTTGCCATCGTGGAACTTGCCACAGACCGCGTGATTGGCAGTACGCGCTGGATGGACATCACACGCGCGCATCGACGCCTGGAGATCGGCAGCACCTGGCTGACCCCGCGGGTGCAGCACACCCTGGTCAACACCGAGGCGAAGGCGCTGCAACTGACGCATCTCTTTGAAGTGCTCGGCGCGCACCGTGTGCAGTTCAAGACCGACCTGCGCAACACCCAGTCGCAGCGAGCCCTTGAGAAGCTTGGCGCGATTCGTGAGGGCGTCCTGCGTCGCCACATGGTGGTGCGCGATGGGTTTGTGCGGGACTCCGTGTATTACGGCATCACTGACCTCGACTGGCCAGGGGTGAAGCGGCGCCTGCTGGAACGGCTCATGGCCGGAGGTGTTTCAGCACCGTCACGGCAAGACTGACTGAGGAGGTTGCATGCGCTCCTGGCTCACTCGTTTCCTCGGTGGTTCGGAGCTTCCGCGGGTCCATGGGATTCCGGTCGACCTGCAGAATACCCGCGAGGATATCGCTGATGATCTGGTGCTGTCGCGGCTCGAGGAGGCACTGGCACTCATCGCCCAGTACCAACCGTCGCGGTTTCGACATCTGAAGCGCGATATTCGGGCGATTCGCATCGAGCGGTTTCCGACGCGGGGCGCGTTTCTCCCGGCTGAGGAAGTCGTTCTGACCGAGCTCACCTTTCTGGCCCGCCGCGATATCTCGGCCGCTCCGGTGGCGTCGAGCATTCTGCACGAGGGTGTGCATGCCCACGTGCATGCGTTCCGGAAACGGGTACTGGGCGGTCGCTCAGATGAGGCATCGATGGCCCGTGAGGAGCGCCTCTGTCGCCGTGCGGAACTGGCTTTCGGCCGAAGTCTACCGGGGGAGCTCGGCGCGCCGGTCATCGAACGGGCGATGGCGTCCCTCGCGCTCGAGGATGCAGAAGTGGCTCCCGTCATCGACTGGCAGCTGGCCCGTTCCCGTCAGGACGCGGTGGACCAGGGGCATGCCGATTGAGTTCACCCGTGGCGTTCTCCCTATGAGCCGCCCCGGAGCTTCCGAATTCAAGATTGCCCTTCCGGGTGGGGATGCATAGCGTTCAAGGCTACACCTGCACCGGCACGAACCATGTCTCCACTACCGATCATGCGCTCCGTGACCTTCCGTACTTCTCATTTATTCCTTGGCCTGGCCACTTCCGTGACGCTGCTCGGCGCGTGCGCGACAGGCCGTCCGAGCAATCCCTCCGATCCACGCTTTCAGCCGGGCGATGTCGGCGCCGTGGCACGTGCACGTGCCGATAGCCTGCGCTACCCATACACGAAGGCCGATATCGATTTCATGGGTGGCATGATTCATCATCATGCCCAGGCCATCACCATTTCCCGGTGGGCGCCTTCACACGGGGCCAGTGCGGCCGTACAGCGTCTGACCGCGCGCATCATCAATGCGCAGACTGATGAAATCACCCTCATGCAGACCTGGCTCAAGGACCGTCTGCAAGGGGTTCCGCAGGTCGATACGGCCGGGAACGTGACCATGCCGGCAATGACTGGGATGTCCGGTGACATGCATGCCGCACACGCGGGGCATGGCAGTGCGGTGAATGCGCAGGGCCAGATGGAGATGCCTGGCATGCTCACGGCTGCCCAGATGGCCAGTCTCGATGCGGCCCGTGGAACCGAGTTCGATCGCCTCTTCCTCACCTACATGATTCAGCATCATCGAGGCGCCGTCACGATGGTGAAGACCTTGTTCGAGGCACCAGGTGCCGGTCAGGACGAAACGGTTTTCAAGTTTGCCAATGATGTTGAAGTCGATCAGGGAACCGAGATCAAGCGGATGATGTCGATGATGCTTGACATGGGCTTCATCCCACCCTCGGAGTAGGTCGCAGCGGGGCGCTGTTGGTCCGTTGCGGTACGTTGTTTGTCGTTGTCGTCCTTCACACTCACCCCACCGTTCCATGCATCTGCACTCCTCGCGGCTCGCACTGGCCGGAGCGGCGCTCTTCGCGCTTGCTGCCTGTGCCAAGCCCAAGCCCACGCCCGCGGCGTCGCCGGCGACTGACCCGCGCAACAACCTCAAGGCCGGGCTGTTCG
>CAZPJX010000055.1:0-19106 GCA_964586985.1 uncultured Gemmatimonas sp.
GCTTCCCTCTGGTGCTCCAGCAATCGTGTAAGCTCTGCAGTATGGGCACCAGCCAGCCGCAGCGATGCCCGCTCGATCGACGCACGCGCCGGCGACGCATTGGCGCTTCCGAGCCATCCCAGCAGCGGTTCGAGCGCCTCCGGACGCAGCTCCGCGAACAGGGATTCCAAGAGCGACGCCACCGGCGTACGCGCGCTCTCATCGAGGGCGTGCAGCAACTGCGACACGGCGGCGGGCTCACTCAGTCGACCAGGTAGCGCCTGCAGTGCCTGCACAACGGCGTCGCTCGAGCCCGGTCGACGGGCCGTGGCTGCCGCTTCCTTGAGGACGTAGGCCACCAGTTCATAATCGCCAATGGTGAGGAACTCGAGCACCAGTTGGTCGAGAATGCGTAGCACATCCTGCTGGGCCTCCGGCTCGGCACGGGTCTCCAGAATGTCGAAGAGGCTGGCGAGGACGAGGCGGCGCTGGTCTTCTGTATACTCCCGGCGCAGTTCGTCCTGCAGATACGCGGTTTCGCGTTGATCGAGGAAATACAGGGTGGTATTGAAATCCTCCACTCGCACCATGCCGTTCGGGGGGCCTTCGCCAGGCGGCTGCGTTTCTGCCGGAGGAACGGCCAGTGGCGCTTGCCCCGGTGCAAAGGTTGCCACCCCAGGCCGATCACCCGAGGACATCAGCATGGGTTCCACCCCGCTCCCGACATCGACGTAGCGATAGCTGACGTGTCCGAGATCGGCAACCCAGAGCATCGTGACGATATCGTCATCATCTGTGGTGGCCGTGCGGGCACGTTGCAGCAGCACGATCAGCGTGTCGAGATCCTGGTCCTCACATCCTGGCAGGAAGGTGATCGCCCGCAGGCCGTCACGATACAGGAGCCAGGGCAAAGAGTCCGTCGCCCGCCCGGCATCCTGAAAAACGGAGCGCCCCTCCCAGAGGAAAGCTGACTCCTGCACCTGAAGTTCCAGCGTCGGTTCGCGGGCCCACACCTTGGTAAAGGCCTGCCGTGCAAGTTCAAGCGTCTGCTCACGCGCCGGGTTGTTCGGCAAATAGAGCTGCGCTGACCGGAACGCCTTCGACAGGGCACGAAGCGCATCCTCGACTGCGGACACCGCCTGCAGAGAAGGCGTGGGGTCGGTCACTACAACGGTCATAGACGATGGCTGCGGATCGGCGGCATGTCACACATCCGGCAGGGTGTGTTGGCTGATCGTCCCGACGTCCTTGTCACCGCGGCCGCTCACGCACAGAAGTACGGGATCGTCGTGGGCCCAGCGTCCGGCCGATCGCTCCACCCAGGCCACGGCGTGTGCGGTTTCGAGGGCGGGAATGATTCCTTCGAGACGACTCAGGATGGCCACCCCGCGCAACGCTTCGGTATCGGTCACGGAGTCATAGGCCGCGCGGCCGCTGTCGTGCAGCCAGGCATGCTCCGGGCCTACACCCGGATAGTCGAGTCCAGCCGAGATCGAGTGTGCCGGATGCACCTGTCCTGACTCGTCCTGGAGCAGATAGCTCAGCGAGCCGTGCAGCACCCCGGGGCGACCTTTCGTGATGGACGCGCTGTGTCGATCGGTCTCGAGTCCGTCGCCGGCCGCCTCGACACCAACGAGTTCCACACCGGCATCGTCGACGAAACCCGCAAAGATGCCCATGGCGTTCGAGCCGCCACCGACGCACGCGACCACCGTGCGCGGAAGACGACCGGCCCGCTCTAACATCTGTGCACGAGCTTCGCGCCCAATCACGGACTGGAACTCACGGACCATGCGTGGATAGGGAGCGGGTCCCACCACTGAGCCGATGATGTAATGGCTGTCGTTCACGGTCGTGACCCAATCGCGAATGGCCTCCGTTGTGGCATCCTTGAGCGTTCGCGTTCCGGCGGTCACGGGAACGACGGTGGCGCCAAGCAGGCGCATCCGAAAGACATTCAGCGCCTGACGACGCATGTCCTCCTCGCCCATGTATACGACGCACTCCAACCCGAATCGGGCACAGATCGTGGCGGTCGCGACTCCGTGCTGCCCTGCCCCGGTCTCGGCGATGATGCGGCGCTTCCCCATGCGCCGCGCCAGCAGCGCCTGGCCCACGGTGTTGTTGATCTTGTGAGCGCCCGTGTGATTGAGGTCCTCTCGCTTGAGCCACACGGGGGCGCCAATCCGCTCGCTGAGGCGGGGCGCGAAGGTGAGTGCCGTCGGGCGCCCGACGTATTCGCGTAGGAGACCGTCCAACTCCGCCCGAAATGCGGCATCCGCCAAGGCATCCGCCAAGGCCATCTCCAGCGCATCGAGCGCCGGGATCAGCGTCTCCGGGACATAGCGCCCACCAAAAGGGCCGAAGCGATCATCGCTTCTCACAGCTCCCGCCAGCTCCATCGTCGACATCATCTGCTCCCTAGTCTGTCATCGCCAGGTGCTGCGCTTGTGACGAACGCCATCTGCGCCGCCTTCTCGCGCAGGGCGGCCGTCACAAACTGCTCAACGCGCTCCGGATCCTTCACACCAGGCGCTGTTTCCACTCCAGAAGATACGTCCACGATGTCGGGCGACAGCAGCCGGATCGCCGTCCCCACGTTCTCCGGGCGCAGGCCTCCCGCCAGGATCAGGGTGAGCGATGGCACCTCCCGCCGCAGCTGGGCGACCGCCTCTCGCAGCCCGGACCAGTCCAACGGAACGCCGGTACCACCCAGCTGGCCCACCACGTGGGCATCGAGCACCAAGGCTTCGGCCGCTTGGGCCACGACCGCCGTGCCTCTTGGGAGCGTCTGTCCGGCAACGCGAACGACAGGCCACACGCGACGGCCGGTCTCGCGGCGCAGCCGTTCGATCGCCACGGCCAAGGCATCGAGGCCAGGCTCGGTGACCGGTGCCAGTCCGCCGTGCAACTGGAGTACATCCAGATCGAGGTACTCCGCGGCCGACATCATCTCCTCCACTGTCTGGTCACCGAAGACGGAAACGCGCTGGATGCTCTGACGACGTGGACCCAGGACGAGACGGGCCATGTCGAGCGAAAGTCTTCGGGGGCCACCGGCGAGGATCGCGCCGAGATAGGATGCGCCGCGTGCTTCGGCATGGGCCGCATCCCCAACGCGGGTGAGACCGCAGATCTTCACCTGTATCGGGGCAACACGGCGACCGCTCAGCGCCTGTGTGGTGGAAGCTGTATCTGGCAAGCACCTACCTCCCGCGCGCGCTGGCATGGCGCGAGATCGAGGCGAGGGCACGCACGGAAGCCGATGGGTCTGACGCGGCGGAAATCGCACTGCCCACCAGGATGGCGTCTGCGCCCGCGTCCCGTGATGCCTCGACATCCACGGGTGTGCGCATCCCGCTCTCCGAAACGGCCACCCGATCGATTGGAATGGATGGAATCAGTGCCGGAGCGGTGGCCGTGTCGATGACCAAGGTCTCCAGATCGCGATTATTCACACCGATGACCCACGCATCCACGGCCAGCGCCCGATGGAGTTCCACCATGTTGCGGATCTCGACGAGCGGTTCGAGACCGGCCTGTCGGGCGGTATCCATCAATACCGGGAGCTGTGAGGGAGAGAGCGCCCGGACGATGAGCAGGACGGCAGAGGCGCCGGCGGCACGAGCTTCCCAGAGTTGCACGGGATGCACCAGAAAATCCTTGCGAATGACCGGGAGATCGACAGCAGCGGCAACAGCGCTGAGATCGTCCAGGCTGCCTCCGAAGTGTGTCGGCTCTGTGAGCACCGAGATGGCCGCGGCACCCCCCAGTGCGTAGGCCTGCGCTTGACGAACCGCATCCAGGCCCGGCGCAATAGCCCCCTTGGAAGGTGAGGCACGCTTCACCTCCGCGATCACCCGAATCCGGTCACCACGCAGGGCATCGGAAAACGGGAGCGTCTGCCGAGCATCCCGTGCCGCGGCCTGGAGATCCTTGAGCCGATGGGCCACCGATGCCGCACGGGCATGGGCCTCGCGGGTGAGGGCTCCGAGGGTACCCTCCGGTTCAGTCCAATCGATTGAGCCGCCGGATTCTGAAAATATTCCTTGCACTTCGGCCTGTATTCGGTTAGCGTGACGGGTGACAGATTCGGCCTGTTTTCGGGTCCGATCCGGTCGCCTTGCCAGTTTCCTCTCGTGGAGCTCCAATGCCGCTTACCAAGCGACAGCGCGAAATCCTCTCGTTCCTGACGGACTACAACGAGGTCAACGGCTATGCGCCGAGCTTCGAGGAGATCGCATCCCGCTTCAACTATAACTCGCTGGCCACGGTGCACGAGCACCTGACCAATCTCGAACGCAAGGGCTACATCAAGCGCTCATACAACGAGAGCCGCGCTATCGAGATTCTGCCGTCCGAGCTCTACCAGCGTTCTGTCGAATTGCCGGTGCTGGGCTCCGTGGCGGCCGGTGCGCCTATCGAGGCGCTGCACAGCGGCGAGACCATGGCCGTACCGGATGGCCTCCTCCGGAAACATGGCAGCCACTATGTGCTGCGGGTGCGCGGTGACTCCATGATCGAGGAGCACATTCGCGATGGCGACTTCGTGGTCATCAACGACAAGCAGACGGCGGACAATGGCGAGATGGTCATCGCCCTTCTCGACAGTACTGGCGCCACCGTGAAGCGCTACTATCGGGAGCGGGATGGGCGCATCCGACTGCAGCCGGCCAACGAAGCCATGCAGCCGTTCTTTGTCCATGAGGACGATATACGGATTCAGGGTATCGTCGTCGGGGTGCTGCGTCGATACTGAGCCGCCGGCCCGTTCCGTGGCTTCGTGGGATTCGGCCTGGTAAGAACAACGCCGCCAGGCGGATTGGCGGTTACGAGCGCCACCGCTGCGAGGCGGCTCGCAACCGAAGTAGTGCAGTGGCCCCCACACCGGCCGCCAATGCGTGGCGGGTCTGCGAAACAGCATCCTCATAGCTGAGGTCGTCCCGGCTCACATACAGGGCGGCGGCGGCGTTGAGGAGTACCACAGCCTGGGCCCCAGTCGGTCCGCGCCCTTCAAGCACCTCCTCGATCACTCTGGCATTCTGTGCCGGATCCCCGCCGTCGAGGTCTTCGGTATTCACTGTTCCGATGCCATGGGCCGCTGGATCGATCTGCCAGCGCATCACCCGGCCGTCGCGGGCTTCGCGCACCTCCGTGATTCCAAGCGGAGAGATCTCGTCGAGTCCGGGCTCCCCATGCACCACCATGGCCCGCAGCGAGCCAAGCTGCAACAGGGCTTCGGCGAGCAAGTCCAGCCGGGCCCGCTCAGCAACGCCGACAACCTGGCGTCCTGCTCGAGCGGGGTTTGCCAAAGGTCCGACGATGTTCATCACCGTGGGGACCGCGAGCTCGCGACGAACAGGGCCCACATGCCGGAGTGCGGGGTGCATGAGCGGCGCGAACATGAACACAATCCCCGCCTCGACAAGCGTTGCGGCCATGGCCGCCGGAGTGGTTTCGATCACGACGCCCAGTGCTTCCAGCACATCCGCGCTCCCCGAACGGGAGGTAAACGACCGATTGCCGTGTTTGGCGATCCGCACCCCCATACCCGCCGCCAGGAGCGCCGAGGCGGTGGAGATGTTGAACGTGGTGATGGAACCACCACCGGTTCCGCAGGTGTCGACCAGCGTTGCGGGTTCGGCGGCTGGGAGCACCACCATGGCATCACGCAGCGCTCGGACGACGGCCGCAACCTCGCCAGGTGTCTCTCCCTTCACGCGAAGGGCCATCAGCAGTGCCGCCACCTGCGCCGCGCTGCCTTCGCCGCGCATGATCACGCCGAACGCGTCACGGAGCACGTCCCCTTCGAGTGTCTCGTGAAGGGCCAGCCGCCGAATGGCCAGCGACAGGGCGTCACTTGCCATGCAGATGCTCCAACAGGGCGCTCGCCAGATTGTTCCGCGAAGCAATCAGGGAGATCACCAATCCCAGCAGTCGCACACGCTCAACATCCTCTTCCGTGTACACGCCACTTTGGGTGCGATTCGTCAAGTTGAGCACACCGACAAGCTCCTCGTGATAGACCAAGGGGAAGCTGATGAAACTCCCGGTCGTGAAGTACTGATCACGGAGCAGCGGATGCTGGGTTGCTTCACGCACATCCTGCACGAGGAGGGGCTCCCGCGCCGCCGCGACTCGGCCAGCCACTCCTTCGCCAATGCGGATGCGCATCCCTTCCACGATGTTGGGGGCAACCCCCCGTGCCGCCGCGAGGTAGAGGTGATCCACCTCCGGTGCCCGCAGCATGAGCGAGCAGCGTTGCGCCTGCATATCGTCGCCCACCAGGGTCAGCAGCGCATCGACCAGTGTACGGGCATCCGTGGTGTCTGCATCGAGCGTGAGGGCACGGTCGACCAGATAGAGGGTGCGCGTCCGCTGGCGCAACGCTTCGCTGCGGCGGTGGAGTTCGATGTGCGCCTGTTCGAGCTGCCCCACGGCAGAGGCAAGCTGCCCTTCCGCCAGCTCGGCCTTCCGTCCTGCTCGACGCAGCTCTTCCTGGGCCCGTGCCACATCGGCCTGAAGCGCAACAGCCTCGGCCGGGTTGAGCGCAGCCACCTCGCGAGGCGTGTTCCGCATCTCGCGCAACTCCGCCTCCAGGTTGGACAGCTTGCGCACGTACTCCCCATGCACGCGCTGCGTCACATCTTCCAGCGTGCGCACGGCTTCCTCGCGCGCATCGCGTTCGCCCATGCGCGCGAAGGCCAGGTCGAAGAGGGCGACGGCTGGAGCGATCCGTTCGGTAGTCCGCGTACCGAAGATCTTGCGCGGCTCGTAGAGGGCCAGGACTGCGCCCAGTTGCCCCTCCACCCGCAGACCGCGCACCGCCAGCGTTCCCCCATCCATGACCGACGTAAAGCCGAAAAGCCTTGCATAGTCGGCCGAGCGGTCCGTCACATCGATGAACGGGCCGCCTGCCAGGATGCGGACTCGGACCGGCTCGGGAAGGTGGTCAAAGGTGGTCTCCAGTGTGGAGCGCTGCACATCCGCCCCAACCGGTGTTGCGCGCGCACGCAGCATGTCGCGGCGGGCGTCGTACTGGATTAGGGCAATGGAAGCCCCCCGATCGAATTCGGCGAGGCTTTCACCCAGGGCAATCAGAGCGCCATCGAGGTCTGGGGCCGCCGTCAGGGCGTGTGCCAGCGAAGCGAGAGTCCGGGGGGGCATGGCCTGAAACTAGTGATGGGGGGAACCGTTGAAGCGAACCATCCCGTCGCCTAGCTTCCCCGCGCCTATGGACCCGCGACCGATCCTCCTGGTAACCCAGTACGATGGGTGTCGATTTGCCGGCTGGCAGCGGCAGCCCGACGCCAGAACCGTGCAGGGTGAAATGGAGCGCGTGCTGACGCGCCTTTGCGGCGGGACGCATGTGCCTGCCGTGGGTGCAGGTCGTACGGATGCCGGGGTGCACGCACACGGGCAGGGTGTGGGGGTCCGGGTACCGTCGTCCTGGACCGCGCCCCGACTCCAACGGGCCATGAACGCACTCCTGCCCGAGGACATCTGGATCGCCGAGGCGCACCGCATGCTACCCGATTTCCACCCCCGGCACAGCGCAACAGCTCGCCGATATGGTTATCTTATCGGGACGGAGGACGCGGCCGCCTCTCCCTTTCGCCGGCGGTATGAGTGGGCGGTGACCAGCGCACTCGATGTGGCGGCGTTGCAGGAGGAGGCTTCCGCATTACCGGGAGAGCATACGTTCCGGGCGTTTGCCGTGGCCCATACGGCGCCGGTCGACGATCACCACCGTTGCATCATCCATCGGGCGGCGTGGGTGCCTCGCGAGGGCGGCTGGGTATTCGAGGTATCGGCAAACCGCTTTCTCCATCACATGGTGCGATTTTTGGTCGGGACGATGATCGATGTGGCACGGGGGCGTCAGCCGCGCGGAACGGTCGCGCGATTGTTGCGGGCTCGCGATAACGCTGAGACGTCACCACCGGCGCCCCCGCATGGGCTTTCCCTGCGTGAAGTCACCTATCCGCTTGCTCTCTATGCGACGGAGACCTGAGGTGCGACCTGCCAAATGGGTCTCGCACCCACACATCCCGACGTCTCCGCGTTTCCGCTGGGCGCGATCAGATTCCCGCGCTTCGCTGATCGGACTGGTGGCGCTACTGCTCGTGGGCTGTGAAGGGGTCAGCCCTGCCGACTCCGGAGCCCAGTCACGCACGCTGCCACCGGCGGCACCGAGCGCCGCCGGTCCCGTGCCGGCGCAGAGCGTGGATGCTTCACGGCGCACAGCCATCACGACGGCCGTTGAACGGGTCGCGCCTGCCGTGGTCACCGTCCAGACGGAGACCGTGGAGCGTGTCCCGATTGATTATTTCGAATACTTCATGGGTGGCCGCTCAGGTGAGCGGCGAAATGCCGGCATCGGGTCCGGGTTCGTTGTCCGCAACGACGGGGTCATCGTCACCAATGCCCATGTCATCAGCGGCGCAACCACCGTCTCCGTGGCCATGCGCGATGGCACGACATACAGCGCCAAAGTAGTCGGAGTCGATGAGACCAACGATCTGGCCGTGGTGCGCATCGACGCGACACGGCTGCCGGTCGCGCCGCTCGGGCGATCCAGCGACCTGATCGTCGGTGAATGGACCATTGCCATCGGCAATCCCTTTGGCTTCGTGCTGGGCAACAACGAGCCCAGTGTTTCGGTGGGTGTGGTGAGCGCCGTTGGGCGGAACCTTGCGGGCCGCGGCGAGGGCGGCGGCGTATACATCGACATGATTCAGACCGACGCCGCCATCAACCCAGGCAACTCGGGGGGGCCCCTGGTGAATGCGGCGGGTGAAGTGATCGGTGTGAACAGTTCGATCTACTCGCCCAGTGGGGGCTCGGTGGGATTGGGCTTCGCCATTCCCATCGATCGCACCAAGCGGATTGTTGAAGACCTGCTCGAACATGGATCGGTGCGGCATCCATGGGTGGGGATCCGACTCGAAACACCGCAGGTGCAGAGCGCCCGTGAGGTCGCGTCGGTGGGTGCGGTGGTTGCACGCCTCTCGCCGGGCTCGCCGGCTGAGCGAGCCGGAGTGCGGGTGGGTGACCAGATCACGGCCGCGGGCGGACGCACGGTACGCAATCCCTACGAATGGGAGGCGCGACTCCTCGACCTGCGGGTTGGTGAGTCGTTGCCGATCACCGTGCGGCGGAGTGGTCGCGACCTGCAGGTGAGCATGCAGGTGGCTGATGCGCCCGAGGTGACGGCGCCCAAGGTGACAGTGCTGCAGGAACTGCAACTCGTGACCCTGACCGACGCCATCCGCCAGGAACGCGGCATCGCCTCCAACACCGGGGCGCTCGTCTTCAAGGTCTCCGACCGGATACGGGACGAGATTGGCCTGCAGGAGGGCGATGTCATCGCCCAGGTCGGACGCCAACGGGTGACATCCGCGCAGGACGTGAACACCGCACTCAATCAACAAGGCACCCGTGGTCCCATCGTGCTCGTCTTCGAGCGCAACCGTCAGTATTTCCAGACGCAGTTTTCCCTTCGCTGAGTTCCGTGACCGCCTCCGATCGTTCTCCGTACGCGACCTTCCAGTCCCCGCTCGCAGACCGTTACGCGTCGAGTGCCATGCTCACCCTCTGGGGAGGGCAGACACGCTATGGCCTCTGGCGTCGCCTCTGGCTCGCGCTCGCCGAATCACAGCAGGCGTTGGGCATCGATATTCCCGATGCCGCGATCACGGAGATGCGGGCACATCTGGATGACATCGATTTCACGGCCGTAGCCGCCTACGAAAA
This sequence comes from uncultured Gemmatimonas sp., assembly GCA_964586985.1. Classification (GTDB taxonomy): domain Bacteria; phylum Gemmatimonadota; class Gemmatimonadetes; order Gemmatimonadales; family Gemmatimonadaceae; genus Gemmatimonas. The sequence goes on from CAZPJX010000055.1 coordinate 9,736, forward strand.
GTCGTTCCGGCATGATGTCATGGCTCACGTGCATGCGTTCGGTGACGCAGCACCGGCGGCGCGCAAGTTCATCCATCTGGGGGCGACGAGCTGCTTCGTCACCGACAACGCTGAGCTTATTCTCATGCGTCGAGGGCTCGCGCTGCTGCGCGCCAAGGTGCTCGATGTCCTGGAGGCACTCGGCGCCTTCGCTCGCGAATGGAAGGACGTGCCCGCCCTGGGGTACACGCACCTGCAGCCAGCACAGCTCACCACGGTGGGCAAGCGCGCCACGCTCTGGATGCAGGACCTGCTGCTCGATCTCGAGGATCTCACGCACCGCATCGACACCCTGCCCTTCCGCGGGGTGAAGGGCACCACGGGCACCCAGGCCTCGTTTCTCACGCTATTCGATGGCGATCACGGCAAGGTCCGAGAGCTCGATCGCATGGTGTGCGAGCGCATGGATTTCGCGGCATCCATTCCGGTGAGCGGACAGACCTACTCACGCAAGATCGATGCACAGGTGCTCGGCGCGGTCGCTGGTGTGGCGGCGACGGCGTCCAAGTTCTCGGGCGACATCCGCATGCTGCAGGCCTTCGGTGAACTCGAGGAACCGTTCGAGAAGCACCAGATCGGCTCGTCGGCCATGGCCTACAAACGCAATCCCATGCGCTCCGAGCGGATTGCTGCGCTGGCGCGGTTCGTGCTCTCCCTGGAACCGAATGCCAACCAGACGCATGCCGTGCAGTACTTCGAACGCACCCTCGATGATTCGGCCAACAGACGCCTGGCTATTCCAGAATCATTCCTGGCGACCGATGCCATTCTGGTGCTGATGCAGAACATCACCCGCGGTCTCGAGGTGCATCCTGCCCGCATCCGCCGTCGCGTGGATGACGAACTTCCGTTCATGGCGACCGAGGAGCTCATCGTACGATTCGTGCGGGCAGGGGGTGATCGGCAGGACGCACACGAGATCATCCGCGGGCACAGTATTGCGGCGGCACGTGCGGTGAAGGATGGGGCGCCGCACAACGACATGCTCGAGCGACTCGCCGCCGATCCTGCATTTGGCGTGTCGCTCGCGGATCTGCAGTTGGTGGCTGACCCTACCCGGTTCGTCGGGCGTGCCCCGCAGCAGGTGGAGGAGTTCCTCGAGACGCATGTGGCGGCCTGGCTGGGCCGCGAGCGCACGGCCGTCGTGGTAGAAGAGGTGCGGGTATGAGTATCCCGGTACTGGGTCGTACCGATCTGCCACTCCCACTGGTTCGACGGGGCAAGGTGCGTGATGTCTACGCGGTTGACGCCGATCGACTGCTGCTGGTGACCACCGACCGCATCAGCGCGTTCGACGTGGTCATGACCGAACCGATCCCGTACAAGGGGGCCGTACTCACGCAGATTACCGCGTGGTGGTTGGAGCAACTGAGCAATTCGGTGGAGCATCATCTGATCACGGCGGACACCGACGCGATCATTACCGCCATTCCGGCGTTGGCGCCCTATCGTGCCCAATTGGCTGGCCGGAGCATGCTCACCAAGCGTGCGGAGGTTGTTCCCATCGAGTGTGTCATCCGCGGTTACCTCACCGGTTCTGCCTGGAAGGAGTATCGCGCACACGGCACCCTGGCCGGCGAGCCATTGCCAGCGGGGCTCCGGGAGAGCGACCGCCTGGATCCGCCCATCTTCAGTCCGGCCACAAAGGCCGAGACGGGGCACGACGAAAACATCCCCGTTGGGCAGGTCATCGCCTCGGTAGGGGCCGAGACCGCCGCCGCACTGGAATCACTCGCCCGTCGTGTCTATGAATTGGGGCGCGCGACCGCAGAACCGCGCGGCATCCTGGTGGCCGACACCAAATTCGAGTTCGGGTGGCGTCATGGTACGCTCCTTCTCATCGATGAGGTCCTGACTCCAGACAGCTCGCGGTTCTGGCCGGCCGATGGATACCTCCCGGGACGCGGCCAGCCAAGCTTTGACAAGCAGCCGCTGCGGGATTGGCTTGACGCCGAACGCCAAGCCGGTCGCTGGAACGGCGAAGCCCCAGCGCCAACGCTCCCGCCAGACGTGATTCAGGCGACCAGTGTTCGGTATCGGGATGCGTTCGCGCGTCTTACCGGTGCCCCGCTCGATCTCGCCCGTCTTGGACTCCCGGAGGAAGGCTGATGTTCGCGCGTGAAGGCTATCCGTTCATGATTGGCGCGTTCGCGCTTGCGGCCCTCGCCTTTGCCGGCGCACTCCGCATGCGCTCCTGGCCGCTCTGGGTCCTGGCCATTCTACTCACGGTGATTGGACTCTGGGTCGCGTGGTTCTTCCGTAACCCCGAGCGCAGTGGCGAACGCGGCGAACAGGTCGTGGTGTCGCCGGCCGACGGCCGGATCGTACTCATCACCCAGGTCGACGAACCTACCTTCGTTGGGGGCCCCGCGATCCGCGTCTCGGTATTCATGAACGTCTTTGATGTCCATGTGAACCGGTATCCCGTGAACGGCCACATCGAACACGTCCGCCACGTGGCGGGCAAGTTCCTGAATGCCGTCACGGAGGCCTCGAGCGTCGAGAACGAGCAGGCATCCGTCGGCATCGTCAGTGGCCCGCATCGGATTCTGGTGCGGCAGATCGCCGGCCTTATTGCACGCCGCATCATCACGGACTCCGTCCCAGGCACGATGGCCGCCCAGGGGGCTCGCATGGGGCTCATCCGCTTCGGTTCCCGTGTCGATGTGTTTCTCCCAATGGAGACGCGTTTGCGAGTGAAGATCGGCGATCGCATGAAGGCCGGTGCATCGATACTCGCCGACCTCCCGGTGGCCTGACGACATGACTCCTCCCGAGGCGCGACAGGGCTCTGAGTTCACTGAGCGTGGACGACGTGCACGGCCTCGCGCAGTGGTGGCACTGCCAAATGGGTTCACGCTCGCCAATCTCTTCTTCGGCATCTTCGCCATCGTGGCGGCGTCGCGCGGGGACTTCGATGCGGCCGCGCGTTTCATTGTGTTTGGCGCGATCGCCGACATGCTCGATGGCCGGATCGCCCGGGCAACTCAATCGGGTTCGCGGTTTGGCGAGGAGCTCGACTCACTGGTTGATGCGATTTCGTTTGGAACGGCACCGGCGCTCATCATGTATTTCGCCGTGTTCCAGAGCAGCCGCTGGGAATGGATCTTCTGCTTCTTCTTCACGGCCTGCGCGGTGATGCGTCTTGCCCGCTTCAACGTGGAATCCGCAGGACGAAAGACCACGCATTTCAGTGGACTGCCGAGTCCGGCGGCCGGGATGACGCTGGCGACCTACTACTGGTTCAGCCAGACGCCGCTCTACACCGAGACCCTCATCGGTGACCTGCCGTGGCATCAGATGTTGCGCTGGGTCATGCTGGGGCTTGGCATGCTCATGATCAGCAACGTGCAGTACGCCAAGGTCCCCACGGTGAACTTCCGAACCGTGAAGGGAATCCTGGGTTTTCTCCTCGTCATCGGTACGTTTGCCGGCGTGATCTTCCTGCCGAAGAAGTTTTTCTTCCCGGCACTGATGGCGTATGTGCTGTACGGAATCCTTCGTACGGTCTTTCTCGGATTGCTCGATCGTCTGCCCGGCCGCGATGATGCGGATGATGACCATGATGACGACGAGGATCCCTCTGTCAGGCGCCGGCACCGGCGTCACCGTTCCAAACGCACCCCATCCGGCCCGCTGACCGGCCACGAGGAGTCTCCCGCATGACCCGTTTTCGTTGCGCCATTCATATCGTCCCGCGGCGCGGCATCCTTGATCCACAAGGCAAGGCCGTTGCGGATGCGTTGCATTCGCTGGGCTTCGAGGCGGTCTCCGATGTTCGCGTCGGACGCTATGTCATTGTGGAGATCAGTGCGGCCTCGGAGGACTCGGCACGTGACCAGGCCCGGGCGATGTGCGAGAAGCTCCTCGCCAATCCGGTCACCGAAGATTTCGAAATCGCTGCCGTGGGGCTCGCGTGAAAGCCGGCATCGTTCGCTTCCCGGGTTCCAACTGCGATGAGGACGCCTTCCACGCGATTGCGGACCACCTCGGTCAGGACGCCGTCTATCTGTGGCACAAGGAACACGACCTGCAGGGCGTTGATCTGGTAATCCTGCCCGGGGGATTCAGCTACGGCGACTACCTGCGGGCCGGAGCGATTGCGCGCTTCAGTCCGATCATGCAGGAGGTCGTCGCCCACGCTCGGCGCGGTGGACTGGTGCTGGGAATCTGCAACGGCTTTCAGATTGCCTGCGAGGCCGGGCTGCTGCCGGGTGCCCTGCTCCGCAATGCCAGCCTGCGCTTCGTGAGTGCGCCGGCATCGCTGCGGGTGGAGAGCATCGCAACCCCATTCACATCGCACTACCACGTCGGTCAGGTGATACGCATACCTGTGGCCCACGGCGATGGGCGATACACGGCCGACGCGGATGTGCTGGAACGTCTCGAGGGCGAGGGCCAGATCGTCTTCCGGTACGTTGATGCCGCCGGTGAGGCTACCGATGCCGCAAACCCCAACGGCTCGCTGCGCAACATCGCGGGGATCATCAATAGTGAAGGCAATGTCCTGGGCATGATGCCGCATCCGGAGCGGGCCATGGAATCCGACCTGGGGTCGACCGATGGCCTGCCGCTCTTCCGCTCCCTTCTCGAGACCCTGGTGGGAGGTGTTCAGGTATGAGTGCCCCCGCCCCCGCCCCCGGCTCCGGATCGCAGGTACAGCCCCGTCCCGGCGATCCGCCTATCACGCCGGCCCTTGTCGCTGAACATGGGATCACCGAGTTCGAGTATGCGCGTCTGGTGAACATGCTGGGCCGCACACCCACGTTTACCGAACTCGGTGTCGTGAGCGCGTTGTGGAGCGAGCACTGCTCCTACAAGCACTCGCGTCCGATGCTCAAGACCCTGCCCACCAAGGCCCCCTGGGTCCTGCAGGGGCCCGGAGAGAATGCCGGCGTGATCTCGGTCGGTGACGGCTGGGCTGTGGCCTTCAAGGTTGAATCCCACAATCATCCATCGGCCGTTGAACCCTATCAGGGTGCGGCCACCGGAGTGGGTGGCATCCTGCGCGACGTGTTCACGATGGGCGCACGGCCGATCGCCCTGCTCAATTCCCTTCGCTTCGGTCCACTCACGTCTGCGCGTGTGCGCTGGCTCTTTGCGGGAGTCGTCAAGGGGATCGGCGACTATGGCAATTGTGTAGGCGTCCCGACCGTAGGTGGCGAGGTCGTGTTCGACCCGTCCTACGAGGGCAACCCGCTCGTGAACGCCATGTGTGTCGGACTCATGCGTGAGGACGAACTCATGCGGGCCGTGGCATCGGGTGTGGGGAATCCGATCATGGCCGTGGGTGCGCGGACCGGTCGAGATGGGATCCATGGTGCATCGTTTGCGTCGGAAGATCTCTCGGAAAGCAGCGAGGCCAAGCGTCCGATGGTGCAGGTCGGTGATCCGTTTACCGAGAAGCTGCTGCTGGAAGCGTCGCTCGAACTCATTCGCAGCGGGCATATCGTCGCCATTCAGGACATGGGTGCGGCGGGACTCACATCCTCCTCGGCGGAGATGGCCGAGCGTGGCGATGTGGGAGTCACAATCGACGTGACCAAGGTGCCGGTGCGTGAGCAGGGGATGACCCCGTACGAGATTCTGCTGTCAGAGTCGCAGGAGCGCATGCTCGTGGTGGCGAAGCAGGGTCATGAGGATGGTGTGCGCGCGATTCTTTCGAAGTGGGATCTCGAGGCCGCGGTCATCGGAGAGGTGATCGCCGAGCCGGTATATCGCGTGACGGAAGGCGAAACCATCGTCGCCGAGTTTCCCGGCTCCCGTCTGGTCACCGAGTGCCCACAGTACGTGCTGGAACCCAAAGAGAGTGAAGCCCTCAAGGCAGCCCGCCTCCTCAATCCATTGGCGGTCACGCCGCTGGAAGAGGAGCGTGATCACGCGTGGACGTTGGAACGGCTGCTCGCCTCACCGACCATCGCGAGCAAGCGCTGGGTGTGGCAGCAGTACGATTCCACGGTACGGACGAGCACCGTGCGCGGCCCCGGAAGTGATGCGGCCGTGGTGCGGCTGAGAGGCACGGACAAGGCGCTCGCGCTCTGCATCGATGGGAACGGCCGTCACGTGGCCTTGTCGCCGCGCAACGGAGGCCGGGCCGCGGTGTGTGAGGCCGCCCGGAACGTGGCGTGTACGGGAGCGCGACCCAAGGCCATTACCAACAATCTCAACTTCGGCAATCCCAAGAAGCCCGAGGTGTATTTCCAGCTGAGCGAAGCCATTGCCGGTATGGGAGAGGCCTGCACCGTGCTGGAGACCCCGGTCACGGGTGGAAACGTCTCCCTCTACAATGAGAATCCGCAGGGGGCCATTCATCCCACGCCAACGATTGGCATGGTCGGGTTGATTGAGTCCCTGGCCCATGTCACCCCATCCGCATTCCAACAGCCAGACGATGATATCGTGCTACTCGGTGAGTGCACCGATGAACTCGGCGCCAGCGAGTATCTCCTGGCTATTCATGGGTTGACCATCGGGGCCCCGCCGCTGTGTGATCCGGCCACTGAGCGCCGGCTCATCGACGCGCTCCTGGACGCGATCGCGAGTGGCGTCGTTCGGTCGGCACACGACTGCAGCGATGGAGGTCTTGCGGTGGCATTGGCGGAGAGCGCGATGCTCGAACGCTCGCGAATGTTCGGCTTCACGGTGGATCTTTCAGCGTGGACCGACTTGTCGCGTCGTGCCCTGCTGTTCGGAGAGGCGCACGGGCGGATCGTGCTGTCCACGGCCGACAGCGCTGCCGTGTTGAGGATCGCGGAGCGCCACGGGGTGCCGGCACGCGTGATTGGACGCGTGACTCACGCCGATGCCGGCGCGAAGTTCACGATCTCCGACGATACGTTCAGCGCGCCGATGGCATGGCTCGCGAAGGCGTATCATGAGGCAATTCCACAGGCGATGGATGGTGACACACCGGCGGAGCATGCGGTGTCGGCCACCCATGCACCTGTCACCGACTGAACGGGAACACAGGTCATGTGCGGCATATTTGGTATCTACGGGCACAAGGAGGCCGCTGCACTCACGCAGCTTGGTCTGTATTCGTTGCAGCACCGGGGGCAGGAATCGGCCGGAATCGTCGCAGTCGATGAGGGTGGTCATGCCCGCGTGGTTCGTGCCATGGGCCTCGTCTCCGAGGGATTCGACGACGAGGAGATGGAAGGTTTGCTGGGGCCAATCGCCATCGGGCACACGCGCTACAGCACAGCGGGTGCTTCGGCCATCGAGAATGCCCAGCCCATTCTGGCGCGGGTTCGGCGTGGGCATATTGCCCTCGCCCATAACGGCAACCTGACCAATGCTGTTGCGCTGCGCCGAGAGTTGGAGAACCATGGGGCGATCTTTTCAAGCACGATGGACTCGGAAGTCATTGTGCATCGCATCGCCCGGGCCACGGGCGACACCCCCGAGGCTCGCGTAGCGGAGGCGTTGCGTGGTGTGGAGGGGGCGTATTGCCTCCTGGTCGTCCTGGATGAAACCGTGATTGTCGCTAGGGACCCGCATGGCTGGCGTCCGCTCGTCATGGGCCGCCTCGCCGACTCGTACGTCTTCGCGTCGGAAACCTGTGCGCTCGATATCGTGGGCGCCGTGGTGGAGCGCGAGATCGAACCCGGGGAAATTGTCGCCGTGGACCGGCAGGGAGTTCGCTCAACCCGGATCCAGCCGCCGGCGCCGCTGGCCCGCTGTGTGTTCGAGCACGTGTACTTTGCTCGGCCGGACAGCAAGGTGTTTGGCGGGTCGGTGGATCGCTCCCGCCGCGCGTTGGGCCGCCAGCTTGCCCGGGAATGCCCTGCCCCGGGAGCTGATGTCGTGTTCGCGGTCCCGGATTCGTCCAACTCCGCCGCACTGGGCTTTGCGGCGGAGGCCAACCTGCCCTACGAGCTGGCGCTCATCCGCAACCACTATGTCGGACGCACCTTCATTCAGCCTACGCAGGCGGGTCGCGACGCCAAGGTCAAGGTCAAGTACAACGCGGTCCGCGAGATCATCGAGGGCAAGAGCGTTGTGATGGTCGACGACTCCATCGTGCGTGGGACTACCACCCGGGGGCTGGTGTCCCTGGTCCGCGCCGCCGGGGCTCGTGAGGTGCACATGCGTGTTTCCAGTGCGCCGGTCATCAGTCCGTGTTATTACGGAATCGACACGCCGCGGCGTGAGGAATTGATTGCCGCGCAGATGAGTCACGAGGAGCTCACCAGGCATCTCGGCGTGGACTCGCTTGGCTATCTCTCCATCAACGGCATGCTGTCGGCCATGCCCGATGGACCTGGCGGTTACTGTTTTGCGTGTTTCTCCGGGCAATACCCCACCGCGACACCGGAGGAACTCGAAATGCCACGGGTGGGAAGTGCAGCAGGACTCGCGATTCATCTCTGAATTCATTCACCATTCGTTCCTGGAGTGTGGTTGTGGCTCGGTCCGTGTATTTCTTCGGCAACGGCAAGGCGGACGGCACCAGGGACATGAAGGAGGTGTTGGGGGGAAAGGGTGCCAATCTCGCCGAGATGACAAATCTCGGAGTGCCCGTGCCCCCCGGCTTCACGATCGCCACCAGTGAATGCGTTGCATTCCTGGAACGCGGGCAGGTGCCGGAGGCACTCCGCACCGAGGTCCAGCGAGCGCTTTCGCAGTTGGAGGGAGCCAGCGGGCGCCAGTTCGGGTCGGTGGACAATCCGCTCCTGGTCAGCGTGCGTTCCGGTGCTGCCGTCAGCATGCCCGGCATGATGGAGACTATCCTGAATCTTGGTCTCAACGATGAGACGGTCAGGGGTCTCGAGGTTGCGAGCGGGAACGCGCGCTTCGCCTGGGATTCATACCGGCGATTCCTGCAGATGTACGCCGATGTGGTGCTCGGCGTCCCATTGCATCGGTTCGAACAACTGCTTGCCACGAAGCGCCTGATGCAGGGGGTGTCAAGTGATGCGGAGTTGTCGGCAGATGCGTTGCGGTCATTGGTTGGCGAGTATCAGGCCCTGGTGCGCACCACCACGGGGGCTGATTTTCCTGCGGATCCGCTGCAGCAGCTCTGGGGGGCAATCGAAGCCGTCTGGAAGTCCTGGACGCTCAAGAAGGCCATCGACTACCGCAAGGTGAACGGCATTTCCCACTCGCTGGGGACGGCCGTGAACATCGTGGCGATGGTGTTCGGTAACATGGGCGACGATTCGGGTACCGGCGTGGCGTTCACACGCGATCCGAGCACCGGTGAGCGCCGCTTCTACGGAGAATTCCTGGTCAATGCGCAGGGAGAGGACGTGGTCGCAGGCATCCGCACCCCACTGCACATCGATGAGATGGCGCAGCTACTCCCTGGAGCGTATCAGCAGCTGCTCGAC
>CAZPJX010000056.1:0-4519 GCA_964586985.1 uncultured Gemmatimonas sp.
GGATCAGGCCTACATCACGGATACCATCACGCCGGGCTTCAACCAGGTTGTGCAGGATCTGAGTCCCTATCCGGCGGTACTCGAGAATGCGAAGGCACAGCTGCGGGCCGCCATCGCCGAAGCGCGGAAGGCCCCGGATTTCACGCTGCCACTGCTGTTTGTGAACAGCGCCGCCAATCGGGCCATCAATCGCGACGAGCTCATTCGCGTGATGCAATCGTATCTGGTACGTGCGGACGTGTATTCAGCGCGCACGCCACAGCAGCGGGCGGCGGTCAACTGGGCGGCGGTGCTGGCGCGGCTGGACTCCACCATCACGCGGGATTTCGGCCACCAAGCCGATCCGGCGGTCGCCGGCACGGGTTCGACTTATATCTCGAACTCCTTCGCGCAGAACACGCTGCGCCTGTCCAATCGGTTCATTGGCCCAGCGGATACCTCCGGTGCCTATCAGCTGTGGTTGAGTCGCTCCATCGCTCAGCGCGGGCCCATCGTGATTGCGACACCCGATCTTCGCATTCGCAATGCAACAAGCCCGGCGGCCACGGTGCCAACGCCAGCACCCATTCGCATCCAGCGGGTTACTTCCACACAGGGCAGCACCTCGAATGGCCCCTACCTCACATCCTATTACCGATACGTGCGGTACCTGAACTCCAAGGCGGACTCGGGTTCGTATGCCTTCGTTGCGGCGATCACGGTTCAGGAAATGCGGTTCATTCGCGCTGAAGCGCTCTATCGGTTGGGGCGTCGGGCAGAGGCCGCGGCGCTCATCAATCCGACACGGACCGCTGCCGGGTTGCGACCCGTGGATGCCAACGGCCCACCGGCCGGTCGGGACTGCGTGCCACGAAAGGACGATGGCAGCTGCGGGGATCTATGGGATGCGATCATGTATGAGAAGCGCATCGATCTCTTCCCCCTGGAAGGCGATATCAACTATCTCGATGCAAGAGGCTGGGGCAAGCTGATGCCCGGCACACCGCTGCATTTCCCGGTCATTGGTCGGGAACTCCTCACGCGAGGCCTTCCGTTCTACACCTTCGGAGGCACGGACGACAAGACAAACTCGGCACAGGCACCCAACGCGCACCAGCCGTAACCCGCAGAATCCGAAACACGAAACGTCCCCGATCTCCGCTGCAATCCTGGAGATCGGGGACGTTGTGCTACGCTCCAGCGCTGGGCTACGGTTTTTCGGAAATGTTCCCGCAACCCCAGACATTGTCGTCCGTCGGGGAAACCTGTGGATCGAAAACGCGGATGTAGTACGCTTTTCCGGATACGAGCTTGGGGACATTGGCGGAGACCGTTCCCCCGCCATCCATTTGGCTGTGGATTTGCGTAAACGTTGCTTGTGGTGCAATGGGGGCACCGTTGTCACGGCACTGTCCTTCCACGATGTCCCACGCGATACGCATATCGCGACTCAGGTTTCGCACGGTGACTCGGACGCGGGACTGCTTCTCATTGCGAGGTTCGACGGTGATGTCTGCTGATCCCCCCACGGAGCGGATCTGGCCAATGGTCGCTACCCATTTTCCACTTTGGGCCGTGGCGAGAGACGGTCCCGCCACGATCGCGGCCACGCCGAGTGCGGAGATGAAACGGCTGAGTGAGATCGCTTGCATGTGAACTTCCGCCAGGGATGAAGGTCGGTCGATGCCAGGAAGATGCAGGTCGGTCGGAGCAAGAGCTACATGTGGATGGCGCGTCCGATCGCACTGAGCGCCGCCTCCTTCACCGTTTCGCTCAGGGTCGGGTGCGAATGCACGGTGATGCCGATGTCCTCGGCGCTACCGCGGTACTCCATGGCCAGAACGACCTCGCTCAACAGATCCGCAGCGTTCGGGCCGATCATGTGCGCACCCAGGATTTCGTCCGTATCCCGGTCGACCACGAATTTCACGAAGCCCTGGGTCTCTCCCATGGTGCGCGCACGTCCATTGGCGCTGAAGGGGAACTTGCCAGTACGATAGGGGCGTCCGCTGGCTTTCACCTCCTGCTCGGTCAGCCCCACCGTGGCAACCTCTGGCCAGGTATACACGATCCCGGGCATGATGTGCTGGTGCATGTGCACCGGCTTGCCGGCGATCACTTCGGCGGCTACCACGCCCTCTTCCTCCGCTTTGTGCGCGAGCAGCTTGCCGCCGGTGACGTCGCCGATGGCATACACGCCGGGGAGATTGGTACGCTGCTGATCGTTCACCGCGATCTCGCCGCGCGTACCGAGCGTGAGGCCAAGGGCGGCCGCATCCACACCGGACAAGGACGGTTTGCGCCCTACGCTCACCAGGACGTAATCGCCCTCAAAACGGGAGGCCACACCGTCCTTCTCCACAAGGATGGTCACACCCTCAGCGCGTACCTCGGCGCCAGTCACCTTGGTCCCGGTGTGAATCTCAAGTCCCTGCTTGCGCAGGATTCTGTCGGCCTCCTTCACCAGATCGTCATCGTTGCCGGGGAGAATGGTGGGGGCGTACTCCACCACGGTCACCTTGGCGCCCAATCGCCGCCACACCGAACCCAGTTCGAGTCCGATCACGCCGCCACCGACGACGATGAGATGCTTCGGTACTTCGGGGATCTGCAACGCGCCGACGTTCGACAGGACCCGTTGCTCATCGAATGGCAGGAACGGGAGCGCCACCGGCACGGAGCCGGTGGCGATGATGACCGACTTGCCCTGCCAGGCCGTGACGTTGCCGTCGGCATCCCGAACTTCGATCACATTCCCGGCCTTCAGCGTCCCGAAACCCTTGGCCCAGGTGATCTTGTTCTTCCGGAAGAGGAATTCGATACCCTTGGTGTTCTGTGCCACGACGTCGGTCTTGCGGGCCATCATGGTCTCGAGATCGACCGAGGCGCCGTGCACCTGAATACCGTGCTCGGCAGCGTGCAGGCGGAGCCACTCGTAATGCTCCGAGGACTGCAGCAACGCCTTGGAGGGAATGCACCCGACGGTGACACAGGTGCCGCCAAGCGTCTTGTCCGCTTCGACGCAGGTTACGGAGAAGCCCAACTGGGCAGCGCGAATGGCGGCCACATAGCCACCGGGGCCTCCGCCGAGCACGACGACATCGGCGGTCTGAGGAGTCGGGGAAGTCATGTGCGGAAGATACAACGGCTATCCGGCGGTGCGTAGGAAGCGGCGGGCGAGATCGAGAATGGTCAGGGGAGAAGAGCCCTCATAACGATTGTTGACGATGACATAGGGTTTGCTCGCCTGTGCGATGGCTCGGTCGATCACGTCGACAATGTCTCTCTGCCCCTCGGGGAATCGGTCCTGGATTCGATCGTAGGGGGCAAAGGCCTCCACGGCCGCGGCGTAGCGGCGCCCCGGGCGCAGCAGTGCACGCACCACCGTGAAATCGGTGGTCAGTGCGTGCTCGTGCTGGAGTTGCTCGCCGATGGTCGGCATGCGGGTCCAGGCATTGAAGACATGGGCGACGCGGTGTTTTCGGAGTGCCTCGAAGTAGGGTGCCGCGAGATACTCCGGTGAGCGAATCTCCACGGCGTATCGGGGCCCGCTGGGAAGCGCGCTGAAGAATCGATCGAGACGCTCGGCGAAGGCATCGACGCCGAGCCTGGCGTACCGGGGGACGGCTTCACACTCGAAGAGAAAGACGCCCGCATGGTCTTTCAACTGCTCGACGGTCGGAGCGATGACGGCGTCGATACACAGAGTGGGGCTCAGCCAATCCGGGTTCATGCTGCCGGCTCCGCGCGCGGATGGAGACCGATGACGGGGACTGCCCAGTGCGTAGGACGTGATGCGGTCCCAGACCTTCATGACCAGCGGAAACCCCTCTGGAAGGGCTTCCCGGTATTCCGCGAGTGTCTCCAATGACGGTGGCCGATAGAAAAACGAGTCAACCCCCACCGTGCGGAACAACGGGCAGCGTGCGTACTCGGCCAGCATGGTGGCGGTAGCTCCCGATTTGGGATAGCCACGGTGGTAGATCAGCCCGGTCCAGCCGGGATAGGTCCAGCTCGAGGTGCCAAACCGCAGCGACGGAGGCAGCGCCGCGGCCAATGTCGCCGCCTCATTCATGTATTTCTCGCGTCGGTCGAGTGGCTCTTCAAAGAGGGAACTCTGCAGGTCAGGCGGCCGGGTCATGTCTGAAAGATGGCACCCCCTCCGAAGAATGGTGTGACGGGCATTATGTTTCCCGCGTCCAGAGAGCGATGGCCTATGGCCGTGCTCCGGAATCATCGTCGGTTGCGGACCCAATCCTCGCATTGAAAACGCACACTGACGAAGCCCGACGTCCCGGCGGAAACGCTTTGGGGCGTCGTGGTGCATCCGGGGGTGACGTCAACCCCCGTGCCCCGCTCACCACGGCCCTTCGCTGATGTCCGAATTTCAGATCTCCCTGGAGCGGGTCGTCGTGCCCGACCCGTCCGCCGCTGGATACCTGCAGTTGGCGGTACAGCGCATCGTCCCCACCCGCGTCGGCCCGCGCGATGGCGCTCGGGAGACTTCGGTTTCAGCATCGGGAGCGGCCGCCGCATCGGG
>CAZPJX010000056.1:4619-16799 GCA_964586985.1 uncultured Gemmatimonas sp.
GCATCGGGAGCGGCCGCCGCATCGGGCTTCGCGAAACCCACGCTGGTTTTTCTGCATGATTCGCTGGGCTGCATCGATACGTGGCGCGAGTTTCCCACCTTCCTCGCCGTGGCAGCCGGGTGCGACGCCATCGTCTACGATCGCCTGGGATATGGCAGGTCGGGACCCATGCCCGGGAACTCACGCACACCGCGTTACCTGCACACGGAAGCGGAACGCCTCTTTGCCTTGCTCGATCTGCTGAAGATCGACGAGGTCATCCTGTTCGGCCACAGCGATGGCGGCTCCATCGCGCTATTGGCCGCCGCCATGCAAGCGTCGCGCGTGCGGGGCGTGCTCACCGAAGGGGCACACGTCTTCGTGGAAGAGGAGACGCTGAATGGGATTCGCATGGCGCAGACCCTCATGGCAAAGACGGATCTGCCAGGGCGTCTCGCGCGTTTTCACGGGGACAAGGTGGCCCGACTCACGGCAGCCTGGATCGAGACCTGGCTATCGCCGGAGTTTCAGGACTGGAACATCGAGGCGGACCTGCGTGGTGCCACCTGCCCGGCCCTGATCATGCAAGGCGACGGCGACGAGTACGGCACGGTGGCTCAGGTTACCGCCATTGCCACAGGCTGGGGTGGTGATGCGCGCACCCTGATGATTCCCGGCGCACGCCACACGCCCCATCGCGAAGCACAGGCGGTGGTGATGGCAGCAAGCACGACGTTCATCCAGACGCTGGTGCACCGTCCCAACCCATCGCCAACATAGCCGGATGCATCGCGGGCAGCGCATCGTCTGCGCTGCCCGCCGGGTCCTGCGTCAACTCCCTGTGCGATACGTGGAACGGGTATCGCACACTCCCTCGGTTAGAGCACCAGCATCGCGGCCGGGTCTTCCATGAGCTCCTTCACGCGCACCAGGAAGAGCACGGCCTGCTGCCCATCGATGATCCGGTGGTCGTAGCTGAGCGCGATGTACATCATCGGCCGGATTTCCACCTTGCCGTCCACTGCGACGGGGCGATCCTGGATCTTGTGCAGGCCCAGAATGCCGGACTGCGGATAGTTGATGATCGGCGTCGACACGAGTGAACCGAACACGCCACCGTTGGTGATCGTGAAGGTGCCGCCCGTGAGGTCGTCCATCGACAGCTTGCCATCGCGCGCGCGCTTGGCAATGGCGCCGATGTCCTTGCCAATTTCCACGACACTCTTGCTGTCGGCGTCCTTCACATTCGGCACCACGAGGCCCGCATCGCTGGCGACGGCGATGCCCATGTTCACGTAGTGCTTGTAGACGATGGAATCCCCATCGATCTGTGCATTCACCAGCGGATAGGCCTTGAGCGCGAGGCAGGCCGCCTTGGCGAAGAACGGCATGAACGACAGTTTCACGCCCTGTTCCTTCTCGACGCGCTCCTTCATGCGCTCACGGAACGCTGAGATCGCCGTCATGTCGATCTCGTTGAACGTCGTCAGATGCGCGGTGGACTGCTGCGACTGCAGCAGGTTCTCGGCGATGCGCTTGCGCCGCGTGGTCATCTTCTCACGCGTTTCGCGCCCAGTGGTCGGGACGGTGGGCGTGTTGGCTGCGGGCGCGCCGCCTGGCGCCGCGGCAGAAGCTGAGGCAGGAACGGCGGCCTGACCCGACGGAGCGCGCAGTGCGCCAACGATATCGGCCTTGGAAACCACTCCGCCGCGACCAGTCCCTGCCACCTGCGTCGCATCGAGGCCGCTCTCCGTGGCTAGACGTGCGGCCGCGGGGGAGACCTTTGCCTCGGTGCTCGGTGCCGCCGCGTTCGGCGAGGCCGTGCTCGGCGAGGCCGGGGCAGCAGCCACCGCCGGTACAGGGGCGGCGACCGCGGCACCGGAGGCGATTTCGCCCAGCACCTCGCCCACGGCCACGACGTCGCCCTCACCCTTGTTCCGGGCCGTCAGGACGCCCGATTCGAGGGCCGGCACTTCGACCGTGATCTTGTCCGTTTCGAGCTCGACGAGCGTATCGCCGATGGCGACGCTGTCGCCTTCCTTCTTGAGCCAGCGGGAAACGGTCGCCTCGACGATGGACTCGCCGAGCGGGGGAACCTTGATGGACGACATGAGGCGGAGCGATGGAGAGCGATGAGAACCCGGGTCCCGGAAGGGTATCCGATACACGGCTTTGGAGCAGGGTATGAATGGCGAAATATAGAGAGCCGTGCGGGCAAGCTGCCCACCCATCGGTGGGATCGGCCTCTCCCCCAGTCCTCCCCGGCCGACCGGAGTTGCTAGATTGCCGGTATGCGAGCTCTGACTTTCAGTACCTTTGGCGGCCCTGAGAACCTTGTCGTGCGTGATGTGCGCGAACCCAGCCTGACGGCACCCGATGCGGTACGGGTGAAGATCGAGGCCGCAGCGCTCAACCGCCTGGATCTGTGGGTGCTGAAGGGAATTCCCGGTTCCCGGATGATCCCGGGTTGGCCCCTGGGCTCCGACGGGGCTGGCATCATCGAGGCGGTGGGCTCGGCGGTGACCACGGTGAAGCCTGGCGACCGGGTCATCATCAATCCCGGCGTCGTGGATCGGGCCTGCAAATGCGAGTACTGCCAGGACGGGGATCAGCCCCTCTGCCTCACCTATGGCATTCTGGGCGAGCACCTGCCGGGCACGTTGGCCGAGTACGTGGTGGTGCCCGCCGCGAACGTCAAGACGATCCCCGACTGGATTCCCTGGGAGACGGCCGCGGCGTTCCCGCTGGCGACCCTGACGGCCTGGCGCATGATCGTCACTCGCGCCCAGGTGCGTCCCCAGGATCACGTACTGATCTGGGGGATCGGTGGCGGCGTTGCCCTGGCGTCGCTGCAGGTGGCCAAGCACATCGGGGCGACGGTGTGGGTGACCTCCAGCAGCCCGGAGAAGCTGGAACGGGCGCAGTTCCTGGGGGCGGATCACCTGCTGGACCACCGCGAGCCCGAGTTGGGCAAGACCATCCGGAACCGCACCAACAAGCGCGGTGTCGACGTGGTCATCGATTCGGTTGGGGAAGCAACCTGGCCGCAGTCACTGATTGCCCTGGGAAAGCGCGGGCGCCTCGTGACCTGCGGCGGGACCTCCGGGCCGATGGTGAGCCTGGATGTGCGCCGGATGTTCTGGAACCAGTGGACGCTGATGGGCTCCACGATGGGCAACGACGCGGAGTTCGAAGCCATGACGGAGTTCCTGCGGCATGGGTCGCTGCAGCCGCCTGTGGATTCGGTCTGGCCGCTCGAGGAGGCGCCGAAGGCCTATGAGCGCCTGCAGTCCGGCGCGCAGTTCGGCAAGGTGGTTGTCACCCTCTGATGACGGCCGCATGACGGAAGCGGCGCGGTTTTCGGCCGAGGAGGAGAAGGCACTCCGGGCGGCAGTCGTAGCCGGGACGACGCCCGAGTGTCCGCGATGCCTGGTGCGGATGACGCATCGCTCCATCGGTGGCGGTTCATTCGGGCTGGGCTACCACCGCCAACGCGAATGGC
Source organism: uncultured Gemmatimonas sp. (assembly GCA_964586985.1). Taxonomy (GTDB): domain Bacteria; phylum Gemmatimonadota; class Gemmatimonadetes; order Gemmatimonadales; family Gemmatimonadaceae; genus Gemmatimonas. The sequence continues at coordinate 8,101 of CAZPJX010000056.1, forward strand.
TCCTGTGCCCGTCCTGCAGGCGGAGCGCCATCTTCGACGTCAAGCGCGGTACCCGACTGTAGGACGGGGCGGGGTCCCCGACTAGTATTGTAGCCGTTGGTTCTCACGGTTGGTCGCCGCCTCGGCGTACCACTGCCAGTTGCCGCTTCGCGGCCTTTTCTCCGGATTCCCGTGTTTCAGCCGTTCGCGTCCCCCTTCTCAGATTCACTGCTGCTCGCCGACGCCGCGATGCAGACCACGTCGGGGACCGCTGCCACACCAAGCACATTCGCCGAACGCCTCGAGCAGAGCTTTTCGCTGTTGGGTGAGTTCGTGCCGGCGTTGTTTGGCGCTCTTGTCATCCTCTTCGCCGGTTACCTGGTGGCGAAGGTGGTGGAAAAGGGCACCACACGTTTGCTGCGGCGTTTGCGACTGAATCAGCTGCTCGAGCGCGGCGGCGTCCTGCAGGCGGTCGAGCGCTCGGGGTCTCAGCTCAACCCCGCGCGCGTCATTGCCAACCTGTTGTTCTGGGTGGTGATGTTTGCGGTGCTGCTCGTGGCGGCGAGCGCGATTGGTCTCGATTCGCTGGCCAATGTCTTCACGGAGCTCATGAGTTACATCCCGAGCGTGATCGCGGCGATCGTGATCATCATCCTCGGTATTGTGCTGGGCGGTTTCGTGGGGGGGCTGATCATGGCGTCGGCTGGTGCCTTGTACGGGGGGCCATGGCTGGCGCGCACCGGGCGCGGGGGCGTGATCGTTCTGGCGGTGTTCATGGCGCTGCAGGAGCTTGGCGTTGCCACCGATATCGTGACGACGGCCTTTGCCATCCTGTTTGGCGCCGTGGCGCTCGCGCTGGCCCTGTCCTTCGGGTTGGGAAACCGGGACCTTGCCGCGGAGATCACCCGCGAGTGGTACGAGCGCTACCGGGCGGAGCGCCGGGCCATCGACGCCGAAGCGGCGGCTGAGGAGGCCGAAGAACTGGCCGAGGCAAACATGGAGGCGGCGGCGGAGGCGGCAGAGGAGGCCGAATTGGCCGCCAAGTCTGCGCGCCGGCTTTCGGGGACGCCGCACTGAGTTTTCCCATGTGAAACGGGGCAAGCGCGCGGTTAAATTCCCTAGGTTCCACCCCGATTGGCCGCACCTCCTGCCCGTCTTGACATGACTGCACCGAATACCCGCGAACGCATCCTGCCGCGCCTCATTGATGAGGAGGTCAAGGAATCGTTCATCAACTACTCCATGAGCGTCATCGTTGCGCGCGCCCTTCCGGACGTGCGCGATGGGCTTAAGCCCGTGCATCGCCGCGTGCTGTACGCGATGAACGAGCTCGGGTTGGTGCCGGGGCGGCCGTACAAGAAATGTGCGACGGTGGTGGGTGATGTGCTTGGCAAGTACCACCCCCATGGTGATGCGCCGGTGTACGAGGCCCTGGTCCGCATGGTGCAGGACTTTTCACTGCGCTGCCCGCTGGTGGACGGGCAGGGGAACTTCGGCTCGATGGACGGCGACCGTGCCGCCGCGTACCGGTACACCGAAGCCCGTCTGACGCGGATCGCGATGGAAATGCTTACCGATATCGACAAGAATACCGTCGACTTCGCGCCAAATTTTGACGACCGGTTGGAGGAACCGCGGTTGTTGCCCGCTGGTTTCCCCAACCTGCTGGTGAATGGATCCACGGGTATCGCCGTCGGCATGGCCACGAACATCCCGCCTCACAATCTGGTTGAGGTGGTGAGCGCCGTGGTGGCATTGATCGACAACCCGGACCTTGATTCTGCAGCGCTCCGGGCGCTGGTGAAAGGGCCGGATTTTCCGACCGGCGGCTACATCTACGGGCGGGCGGGCATTGCCGACTATCAGGACACGGGACGCGGTCGCATCGTCATGCGTGCGCGTGCCGTCATCGAGGAGAAGGAATCCAGCGGCAAGTCGCAGATCGTGGTGACCGAGGTGCCCTATCAGGTCAACAAGGCCAAGCTTGTCGCGGACATTGCCGAGTTGGTACGCGACCAGAAGTTGACGGGTATTTCGGCGCTGCGCGATGAGTCCGACAAGGACGGCATGCGCGTGGTGATCGAGCTCAAGCGCGATGCCATTCCGCGCGTGGTGCTCAATCAGCTCTACAAGCATACGGCGATGCAGAGCACGTTCGGGGTGATCATGCTGGCGCTGGTCCCCGATCCGCACACCAGACAGCTCGTGCCCAAGGTGCTCACGCTTCGGCAGTGTCTCGAGCACTACATCGAGCACCGTCACGAAGTCATCGTTCGCCGCACCCAGTTCGATCTCGACAAGGCCCTGGAGCGCGAGCACATCCTCGAAGGCCTCAAGATTGCCGTCGACAACATCGATGAGGTGATCGCACTCATCCGTGCGGCGGCGGATACGCCGACGGCCAGCCTGCAACTCCAGGCGCGGTTCGGGCTCACGGAGCGTCAGGCTGAGGCCATTCTCAATCTGCGGCTTGCGAAGCTCACGGGCCTCGAGCGCGAGAAGCTTGAAGAGGAGCTGCGTGAAGTCCGGGCGTTCATCGTGGACCTGCGCGGCATCCTGGAGTCGAAGCCCCGGCGCATGGGGATCCTCAAGGGCGAGTTGCTCAAGGTGTCGGAGGCCTATGGGGACGAACGTCGTACGGAAATCGTCAGCGACGAAGGCGAGTTCTCGATCGAGGATCTGATTGCCGAAGAGGAGATGGTCGTGACCATCACCCACGGTGGCTACGTCAAGCGCACCCCGCTCTCGCTCTACAACCGTCAGGGGCGCGGCGGTCGAGGCAAGGCCAGCGCCGACCTGAAGGAGAACGACTTCATCGAGCGGTTCTACGTGGCGAGCACACACACCTACATGCTCATCTTCACGGATGACGGGCGCTGTTTCTGGCTCAAGGTGCACGAGCTCCCGCAGGCGGGTCGCAACACGCGCGGCAAGCCGATTGTGAATCTGATCAACGTGACACCGGATACCCGGATCCGCGCCATCGTGGTCACCAAGGAGTTCTCGGATTCCGAGTTCCTGCTGTTCTGCACTCGCGATGGCACCGTCAAGAAGACGGCGCTTTCGCAGTACTCGAATCCGCGGGCGAACGGGATCAAGGCGATCAAGATCGAGCCGGATGATGAGTTGATCGACGTGCAGGTGACGAGCGGCAACAACGATGTGGTGCTGGCCACCGGCCATGGGTTGTCCGTGCGCTTCCACGAGAGCGATGTCCGGGAAATGGGACGGGACACCACGGGCGTAAAGGGCATTGCACTGCGGCCGGCTGATCAGGTGGTGGGGATGGTGGTGATCAAGCGCGAGGCCACCTTGCTGGTGGTAACCGAGCGTGGGTTGGGCAAGTGCAGTGAAGTGAGCGAGTACCGCGTACAGAAGCGCGGCGGGAAGGGCATTCTTACGCTCAATCGCACGGCCAAGACGGGGGATGTGGTGGCGTTGATGGAAGTCGTGCCCGAGGACGAGCTCATGCTCATGACTCGGCAGGGCATTGCCATCCGCAGCAAGGTCAGCGAGATCCGCGTGACCGGCCGAGCCGCGCAGGGCGTGAAACTGGTGGCGCTCGACGACCAGGACGTGGTTTCGGCCGTGGCCCGTGTCATCCCGGATGAGAAGGACAGCGAGGGTGACGAAGCGGATGGACCGGGCTCGATGGAGGGTGACGGCGCGTAACAGGGCGTCGTCGCCAGGAGAGGCGGTTGCGCGTGATCAGGTGAAAGACAGAACGCGCGCATCCGGCGCGCGTCGATCCTTCGAGGAGTGAGAATGGCGACGTCGCGCATTCTGGTAGCGGACGACGACGAGGCAGTGTTGCAATCCGTGACCTGGCTGCTCGAGGAAAACGGCTACGAGGTCGTTCCCGCCAGCGGCGGCGTGGCCTGTCTCGAGCATCTCGAGCAGCGCATGCCGGATCTGCTGCTGCTCGACATTCTCATGCCCGATGCCGATGGCTACCAGTTGCTGGAGCGCATCAAGGGGGAGGAGCGCTGGCGCGATCTGCCCGTCCTGATGCTGTCGGCGCAGCCACCGGAGGATGCGTCGGTGAAGGCGCTGGGGTTGGGTGCCGCGGATTTCATCCGCAAACCCTATCGACCCAAGGAGCTGCTGGCGCGTGTGCAGGCACAGTTGCGGACGGGCGCGCTGCTGCGCACCACGCGCGTCGCACTGCTGCGGAGCGAAGAGCAGCTGGCTCGGGCTCAACAGGATGCCGACAGTCGCCGCAAGCTGGTGGATATCCTGCACGAGGTCACCGGCGATCTTTCGGTGAACGAGCTCTTCCACTTGCTTGTGCGCCGGGCGGCTCGGGCGCTCAATGTGTCGCACTGTTCCGTGGTCCTGGCGCGTCCGGGCGATCCGCAGGCGGTCGTCGTGGCGGCGTACGAAGACCCCAGCCTGCAACATCTGCCGGTGCAGCTCGAACGCTATCCCGAGATCCGTGCGGCGCTCGAGAGCGGGCAGCCGGTGCTTGTGGAGGATCTCGACACGCACCCGCTGTATGAGGGCGTGCGAAAGGTGTGGAGCCTCGAGGGGATCGAGGTGCCGATCCGATCGGTGATCGCGTTGCCATTTTCCATCGATCATGGACAGTACGGCGTGTTTCTGGTGCGCCGTACACTGGATCAGGAACGCTTCGGTACCGCCGATCTCGAGTTCGCGCAGGCGGTGATCATGGCTGCGGTGGCCGTGATCCAGCGTGCGCAGATGGTCGAGTCGACCATGGCGGACAACGCCCGGCTCGAGCAGCTCGCACAGACCGACCCCCTCACGCAGTTGCTGAATCGTCGCGCGCTGACGGAGCGCATCATGGCGGAGATGGAGCGCGCATTGCGGTATGATTCCACGCTGGCGCTGCTCATGATCGATCTCGATCACTTCAAGGCCGTGAACGACACGCACGGGCACCTGGTGGGCGACGATGTGCTGCGGGATCTGGGGCACCTGCTGAACCGGACCATCCGGGGCAGCGACATCACGGCACGCTATGGTGGCGAGGAATTCCTCGTGTTGTTGCCCGAGACCGATGATGTGGGTGCGGTGGCCTTTGCCGAGCGTATCCGCGTGGCCGTGGAAGAGCATGCGTTCGCACGGGATGCCGCGAACGAGCCCTTGCGCCTGACTGCGTCGGTCGGTGTAGCCGTCTTTCCAGCGGCCCGCATCGAGAACGTGGAGGATCTCTTTGCCCGGGCCGACGCGGCGCTCTATCGTGCGAAGGCGGAAGGACGTAACCGGGTGCGAATCTAGTCTCCGGCTGGCACCAGGCCCTATCAAATCCCGCATGGGGGCTTCTGACGCCCCATGGTGCGGGCTGTTCAACGAGCGCGAGGGGCGCGGGGTCTGTGCGACCCCTCGCAGCACGTCAGGCAGCGGTCTCGCCACCGACGGGGGGCTCAGAACCGACGGATGGTGAGAGACATGGGGCTTGAGCCAACCGCAATGCTGTCGCGGAGCGAGAAGGTGGTTGCATCGAATACGAAGGTGTACGGCGCAAGTCCCTGTGAGGTGCTACCGAAGAAGGTCTGGTAGAGGCGACCATCGGCGCCCGCTGCGGCCGATGAGGCGCCGCGGCAGGTGCCCGTGCTTGCGCGCTTGGCACATACCGGGTTGTCAGCCCCACGCACGAAGGCCCGTGTGCGCGTGTTCCAGACGAGTGTGGCGTCCGAGAAGCTGGAGATGTAGGCCATGCCGTTGGCGTCGATGGAGATATGTCCGGGGCCGACGCCCATGTTGGGGATGAGCGCCACGCGCGAGAGCGTTGCGGGATCGATGATCGCCAGCGTGCCCTGCGTCACGTAGTCTCCTGTGTTGAGCACATAGAGCAGGCCATCGGGGCCCACGGTCGCTTCATTGGGATTGGTTCCGCCGGTCTGCACGGTGCCCAGGACGGCCATGGTGGACGGATTGATGGCCGTGACGATGCCTTCACCGATTGGCACGTAGTTGGCGAGGTTGCCGGAGAGGGCGAGCACCCGACCGGCGGCATACAGCAGGGCCGTTGGCGCGGGCGCGACATCGACCGTGGTGGTGATTTCCGTGGATGCCTGATTGAGGAAGACGCGCCCGATCTTGTTGGTCGTGGTATTGGCGACGAACACCGTGGTGTCGTTGGACCATACCGAACCGGTCGTGTTGCCGTTGGCGAAGGTGAAGAAACGACTGGCGGTTGCCGTCTCGAGATTCAGGATGGCGAGACTGGCGCTGTTGCCCAGCGGGACGGCCGCCTTGCGGCCACGCAGGGAAAAGCCGGTGGGTGAGATGGTCGTGCTGGATCCGAGTGGGATCTGGACCGTCGTTGTGGGTGAACCAAGCTGGAACATGGTGATCGCCTTGCTGAGCGAGTTAACGACGACACCAATCTCACGGTTGCCTTCCACGCCACCGAGGAAGCCAGGGGCAACATCCGGCTCGGTGACGTTGTCGCTTCCACAGGCCGTGGCGAGAGCAAGCAGGGCGACGGCCGGGAGCCACCGCGAGGGAGACAGACGACGGGCAGCGAAAGGACGGCGAGCAGACATATCGATCAGGGTGTTGGAGAAGAAGCATGCCGCAGGCGGAGTGACAGGCTCCACAGGCGGGTGGGGAAGGGGTAGTCCACGAGCATCGCGGCATCGCGGTTGAACAGGTTCTCGACCGACAACATCGGGGAGAACATCCAGCCGGCCCGTCGTGTCGTGGTCGACAAGCGCAGGTCGGTCATTCGGTAAGGGGAGAGGGCGTTGAGTGTTGAGCCAGGGGCTGTGCGGCGCGTGCCGACGTGCCGTGTCACGACATCGAGGCGTGACGCCCCGAGCGTCAGCGAGGACTGCAGCGAGGCTGTGGCCCGCGGGCGATACACCACCTGGCCCGTGAGGACACCGCCGGCGTAGGTCACTTCGGTATGATCCACCGTTCCCTGAAACTCCAGATGCACTGCCGGGATGCGCAGGCTGCTGCGCGTCTCCCATCCTCGGCGATGCACATCGTAGTTGTTCGGGCTCCAGATAAATCGGAAATCCGGAGACCAGAGGATCATGCCCTGCACATCCGCGCGAAACACCGCCGCTTCGGCAGACCATTGCAGCGGTCCCGTCGCCACTTCGCGCAGGTTCACGCGTATCTCGAGGTCATGATTCGTGCGTTCCGGACGCAGCGAGGGGTTCGCGCGGACCTGCACCCCCTCGTGGAAGAACTGGTCGGCGAGCGTGGGTGGCGCGAAGCCCGCACCATAGGACAGGCTCAGCGCGGCGGGCCCTCGTTCGCTCCGCAGCAGAAGGCGCGGCGACAGGGACGCCCCGGCAAGCAGCGAGCTGTAATCCACGCGCAGCGCCAGATCGGCGAGCAGCCGCAGTGGCTGGGCGCCATCGCTGAGCGTCCGTTCGGAGCGCAGATTGAACCAGGTACCCGCGAGTGTTTGTCCGTCGGGCGCGCTCGAGGCAAGGCGATTGCTTGCGAGTGCGAGATGGCGGATATCGAGCCCTGCGCTCGTCTGCAGTGCGCCCCAGGTTGCAGCCGCTGACGAGGTCACCGTGAGCCCTGCGGCCGACACGGTATCTGCGAAGGGCAGCGTAAATGGCGGGCTTGGGTCCGTGTAGCGACCGTGTTCACGTGTGATGTCCGCCGAAGAGCCAACGACCCAACGGCCCGGATTCCATTGCGCCGTGATACCGCCATGCCAGCGCGAGAAGTCCTGCCGGCCACTGTGCGAGGGTTGGACGATCGACCCGGCCATGCCGCGTTCGGTGGTCGCGTAGCTGCTGCGGACAGTGTATTGCCGGCGGCCGGTGTCTGTCCCGCCGCTGACGACGACTTGCGTGGTGGTGGCGTCGGCGTTGAATCGCGTGGCGCGGCCACCGCCTCGGAACGCGGGCAGACGATAGGAGAAGTCTCCGCGCACCGTTCGGTGATCAATGCCAATCGAGGCGCTGCGTGAGCCGCTCTGCTGTGGAGCCGTGATTCCGAGGGTGCCGGCCACACCCCACTCGCCGAGTGCGCCAACGCGTGCCAGCAACGAGCGCTCTCGACGTGTTGCCCGCGTGGTGATTTCGATGACTCCGGCCAGGGCTCGCGGTCCATAGCGAGCCGACTGGGCGCCGGTGAGTACCGTGACGCGCTCGATGTTCTCCAGCGGGATCGCCGAGAGATCGGCGTTGCCGCCGATGGCGGAGTTGAGCACAATGCCGTCCAGCAGAACGAGCACCTGATTGGACGAGGACCCGCGAACGGACACCTGCGCCGGCTGGCCGGGGCCACCCGAGCGAGTAATCACGACGCCGGGTGCCGTCTGGAGCAGGTCGCCCAGATCGCGTTGACCAGTGGCTTCAATGGTCTCACGCGTGAACGTGGTGGCCCCAGGGGGGAGCGCCGAACTGTCGCGCCTCGCGCGCACCACCATGCGCTCGAGCACCGGGGACATGGGCTCCAGGGCCACATTCAGTTGACTGCTGCGGGCGTTGCCTACCGCCACGTCTTCCACGCGTGAGACGAAGCCCACGGCACGGATCGTGATGCGGTAGCGTTGCGGCTCGAGATTGCGCAGCAGGAAGGCGCCTTCGGCGCCCGTCCGGGTCGTGATGCCCACGTCCTCGAGTTCGATGCGCGCCTGAACGATGGGCCTGCCAGTCCCGGCATCCGTGATACGTCCACGGATCTCCCCGCCAACCTGCGCGTGAAGCGGGGTCGGCGGAATCGCAGCCAGTAGCGCGGCCAGCAACCCGAGAAGCAACCCGAGTCGCAACCCGAGTCGC
>CAZPJX010000056.1:16899-18779 GCA_964586985.1 uncultured Gemmatimonas sp.
CTCGGTGAACGAGAGGGACGGGGCGAGGGCGGCGGTCATTCCAGACGCACAGGGGGCGTCGTGAATGCAGACGGCCCCGCAGTCCTCCCTCGAGGAATTGAAGCGGGAACGAACGGGCCGGTCTCCTGGCTCGAGGCCGTCGACTTCTCCCTTCCCGGGGCCAAAGCCCCAGTGGGTCCTGCCATGAAGTCGCGTTGTGCTGCCGTGCATGGTGATGCACGACAGAGCCTCATACAGTGGCGGGGCCGCGCCGGCGTTGCACCGGCTTCCTACAAAGGCCCGTTCGTGGTGATTCGATTGTGGTAATGCTGCTGCGTACAACCGCAGCCCCGTACACTAGCCGTTTTCTGATCCCGAACGCAAGGGTTGCCCCGGTGCATGCCCGTTAGGGTCAGGCTCGACCCGCTACTTCAGATGGTCGAGCTCCCGTTGCACACACCGATCCTGCACCACCAGCATGCCCGCACGCGCGAAGCGTTCTGCCGCGGCATCATTTCTGATCCCGAGCTGCATCCACACGGCCATCGGCTTCGCGGCGAGGATGTCCTCAACGTGCTTGTCCACATCTTCCGGACGCCGAAAGAGCTGGACCATATCTATCGGCGCGTCCACCGTGGCGAGTGTGCGGTGTACCGGGGCACCGAGAATCTGCGTGACTTCAGGGTAGTAGACGGGGACCGGTACGATCTCGTAGCCTGCTGCCTGCATGGCGGCGGGTACGCCGTAGGCTGGCCCGCCCGCCTCGCGCGGCTTGATCCCGATGACGGCCACGCGTTTGACCCGTGCCAGCAGGGTGCGGACCTGTTCGTCCGAAATGAGGAGGCGTTCTCGCCACTGGTCGGGGGAAGCGGTTAGCTTCGAATCTTCAGTGTTCTGATCCCGCTTCTCCATACCGGAGTTCCTCGATGCGTGTGTTGGTGCTTGGTGCGGGGCTGCAAGGCACGGCGTGTGCATTCGACTTGCTCAAGCAGCCTGCTGTGACACAGGTGATGATCGCGGACCTCAAGCAGCCTGCACTGCCGGCGTTTCTGCAGCAAGGTGCCGATGCCCGACTCATCCCCATGGCCCTCGATGTGCGTGATGAGCAGGCCGTGCGATCGGCCTTTGCGCAGTGTGATGGGGTGCTGAGCGCCATTCCGTACTACTTCAACGGCACTCTCGCACGGTTGGCCGTCGACGGGGGCGTGCATTTCGCCGATCTTGGTGGAAACACCGCCATCGTACAGCAACAGCGGCAACTCGACACCGCCGCGCGCGCCAAGGGAATCTCTGTGATTCCCGACACGGGTCTCGCGCCTGGTATGGTGAACGTGATTGCACAGCACGGAATCGATCAGTTCGAGACCGTGGAATCGGTGAAGCTGTACGTGGGAGGCCTGCCGCAGGCTCCCGAGCCACCGCTGGGGTACCAGATCGCGTACTCCATCGAGGGGATGGTGGACTACTACACCACACCGTCGCTCGTGATGCGTGATGGACAGCCGAAGACGGTCGAGGCGCTGTCGGAGCTGGAAACCGTCGTGTTCAATGCCCCGGTGGGACCGCTCGAGGCCTTTCACACCGCTGGTGGCCTCTCGACCATGGTCTACCGCTATGCCAGCAAGATCCCCGTCATGGAATACAAGACCCTCCGCTACCCCGGTCATGCGGCGATCATGCGCAGCATTCGGGACCTCGGGTTACTGGGTGCGGAGGCCGTCGACGTGAAGGGCCAGCAGGTGGCGCCGCGCGATGTCTTCGTGAAGGTGGCGGGTGCGGCCTTGCGGAAGGGCAAGCCGGATCTCGTGGCGCTGCGCGTGGTGGTCACTGGCAGCGCCGCGGGTGTGCGCCGGACACGTGCCTGGGAAGTGGTCGATCGCGACGACGCCACCCATGGCATC
>CAZPJX010000057.1:0-18664 GCA_964586985.1 uncultured Gemmatimonas sp.
GTCGGTCTGATGGCCAGCCTCATGGCTCGGTTGTGCAAGAGGTCTGGTCTGCAGATACTACCCGGATCGCCTGGATTTGCGTCGATCCCTCCTGCCTCAGCCCTGCCGCCGTGAAGCTACTGACCCTCGCCCGTGATCTGCAGCGCCGAAAGGCACGAGAGCGGCAGCGGCGCTTTGTCGCCGAAGGGCTGCGCGTGGTGGAGACGCTGCTGGCGTCACCAGTTTCGATCACCGGCGTGCTCGTGAGCCCCACGGATATGCCGGATGCGCGTCGTCTCCGTCTTGTGGATACAGCACGGGCACGGCAGATCCCCGTGCTGGAGGTTTCGGAGGCCGAGCTCATGAGCGCCGCCGATACGGAGACTCCGCAGGGACTGCTGGCCGTGGCGGAAATGCCTGACCACGTTTTCCCGGACCCCATGCCGGCACGGGCTCGGCTGCTCATTCTGGATGCACTGCAGGATCCGGGGAATGTCGGCACGATCATTCGGACGGCCGCTGCGCTTGGAGTCACTGCAACAATTGCCCTCCCGGGTACGGCGGATCTCTGGAACGCCAAGGTCGTGCGGGCGAGCATGGGCGCGTTGTTCCGGCATCCCGTCCTGAAGCTGGCATGGCCCGAGTGTTCCGCGCTGCTGGCGGCGCATGGGTTCGGGGTGCTTGCGGCGGATCCGGACGGCGTCAGTGTTGAGGCGATGCTGCGCGACGGAGTCCCCGACCGAGTGGCCCTGGTTGTGAGTAATGAGGGGGCAGGCCTCTCACCCGAGCTGGGGGAGGCCGTAACACAGCGAATCGCCATTGCCATGACGCCAATTGCGGAATCCCTCGTGGAGTCGCTCAACGTCGGCATCGCTACGGGGATTCTGTTGCACAGCCTGCGGGAGGGACAGCGGGGGCCGGCTGTGGACGGGTCGGGCGCCGGGAGTGGATCTCCGGAGGCGCGCGTGGCCAGCGGCCCCTCTGGTTCGTCCTGAGCACATGATCGCCGAACTCGATGTCACCGCGCCGTTCCCGGTGCGACTGCTGCATGCGCTGTCTTTGCCCGATCTTCTGCTGATCCTGATCCCCGTCTTCATTCTCGGAGCGGCGATCGGCTCGTTTCTGAACGTCTGCATTTCCCGCTGGCCGCTGGAACTGAGTGTGGTGTCGCCCCGCTCACGCTGTCCGCGTTGTGAACGTCCCATCGCCTGGCACGAGAACATCCCGCTGGTGAGCTGGCTGCTCCTGCGAGGGAGATGTCGGGGCTGTGCCCTCCCCATCTCCATGCAGTACCCGCTGGTGGAACTGCTGGTGGCCCTGGGATGGACGGCCTGCGTGTATGCCTTTGGGATATCGTTCGAGGCCCTGCGTGTGGCGATCTTCGGCACGCTGCTCCTTGGCATCGCGGTCACCGACGCAAAGCACTACCTGATCCCGGACGGCTTCACGGTATCGGGCCTGGTCCTCATGATGGCTTTTGCCATCCTGAATGTTTTCCTGCAGGAGACCACGCATTTCGCGGCGGTCTGGCCTGCCATTCTGGGCGCGTGTGTGGGGGCAGGGGCCATCACCCTGATTGGATGGATCGCCGAGGTCATCATGAAGCGCGAGGCCATGGGGTTCGGTGACACGACACTCATGGCCGTCGTCGGAGCGGCAGTGGGCGCTGAGCGTGCGCTGCTGACCATCATTGCGGGTGCCTTTGTGGGCGCCTTCGTTTTCCTGGTGATCGTCGGGCCCGTCGTGAAGGTGCGCGCGGCCCGTCGCGGGGAAACCTTCGCGTTCCCCGACGTGCCCTTCGGGGTCTTCCTTGCGCCTGCGGCGATGCTGGTCTTGCTTTGGGGGGATGCGCTGATTGCCTGGTACGTGCAGCGCGCGTTCGCGGCCTGAGGGATGCACCGGCCGGGCGAACGTCGTATGGCTTGTCTTCTTCACGCCGGACCCGCGGTGCCATGTCGTCGAATCCGTTTCTGTTGTCCCTGCGTTCAGGTCTCCGGATGCCGGTGAAGCATCGTCCACTGTCGGTGCGCTCGGCTATGCTGCTGCTGCTGGCGGGGCTGACCTCCAGCGCTTGCCGCGACAAGCCTGTCGGGGACGGCCCATATGCCGACCTCGTCGCGACCTATGTCCCGCGCATCGAGAAGGAGTTGGGGCTGCCATTCCGCACACCTCCCAGGCTCGAAACGCGCTCGCGTGAGGAGGTGGCGAAGTTCGTTCGGCACCAGCTGGAAAGTGAACGTGGGAAGCAGCAGATAGCTGGACAGGAGGGCGTCTACCGCATCCTCGGCCTGATCCCGGACACGCTGCAGCTTGCGCCGCTGCTGCAGCGGCTGCTCGAGGAACAGATTGTCGGATACTATGATCCCGCCACCAAGGTTCTGTACGTCGTGGACGGGGCGCCCAGTGCGCTGATCACGCAGACGGTCGCACATGAACTCGTGCATGCCTTGCAGGACCAGTACGTGCCCATCGACTCCATCCAGGCGGAGACTGGCGATGCTGATCGGCAGGTGGCGGCCCAGGCGGTGCTTGAGGGACAGGCTGTCTTCATGCAGCTGCGGGTCGATCCGAATGCGAGCCCGATGCTCAAGATGCCGGGCGGTTGGGATCGGATTCGTGACCTGATCCGCGATGGATCCGTGGGAATGCCCGTGTTCGCGTCGGCGCCACGTACGGTGCGCGAGGGGTTGCTGTTCCCCTATCTCGGCGGCGCCGATTTCGTACGCCGTTTCATCAATCAGCGCCCCGAGAAGGAGCTGTTGACCGATCTCCCCATCAGCACCAAGCAGATCCTGAGCGATGCGGCGTATTTCACGGCGACGCCCGCCGAACGTGATACCCCCGTTCGGGTCACGCTGCCCGCTCCGAAGTCCGGCACGGTGGTGTTCACCAATACGTTCGGTGAGTTCGAGACGCGGCTGGCGATCTCACAACATGTGAAGAACGACGATTTGGCGCGCCGTGCGGCAGGCGGGTGGGATGGTGACCGGTTCGCCCTGGTGCGCACGCCGGAGGGAGACGCTCTCGTCTGGGCCACGGTGTGGGACACGGCGGTCGATGCCGCGGACTTCCTTGACATCATGGGAGATGCGGCGCGTCGGCGCTACGAGCTGGGCAGGCCCACCATTGCTCCCGGATCTGTCACGCGTCGGATTGATGCACCGGCCACGGCGAAGCGGGCGGCTCGTACGGTAACGCTGCAGTTGGAACAGGTGGGCGGGAAGCCCGTAGTGCTGCTCATGGACTACCCAGCCCGTTCCGCCGCACCGATCGACCCGGCGCGGATCGCGATTGAGCGTTGACGCTACGCGCGGGGCCTGACCTGACCGTTCCCCAGGAGCTGCCCGCCGCCCTGCGGATCACACCTGACGACGAGCTTCGCCGCGTTCGTCTGGTGCAGATGAAGCGCGTGGCGGCCCTGATGCTGGTGGCCGTTGCCGCACTGTTCGTGATCGCGCTCCTGCTGGAGGCGCGCTATCCCTGGCTTCGATTCGTTCGGGCCTTCTCCGAAGCGGCCATGGTTGGAGGAATCGCGGACTGGTTCGCCGTGACAGCACTCTTCCGCCACCCGTTGGGATTGCCGATTCCCCACACGGCGATTGTGCCGGCGCGTAAGGATCGCATCGGGACGGCACTGGGCAATTTCGTGCAGCGCAATTTCCTCACGCGCGAGGTGCTGGCCGAGAAACTTGCTGCCATGCAGTTGGGCGTGCGCGCCGCGGAATGGTTGTCACGGCCGGAGAATAGCCGACGCCTGGCACGGGCCGTCGCCCATGGAGTCTCCGGTGCGGCGAATGTCCTCCGCGATGAGGAAGTGCAGGCATTGGTGGACCGGGGCATCGTCACCCGCCTTCGTCGCTTGCACGTTGCACCGCTTGCGGCGAAGGCCTTTGAGTTGCTCACGGCCGACGGTCGACATCAGGTCCTGCTCGATGATGCCCTGCGCCTCGCCGCCAGGTTCCTCGATGAGAACGAAACCGCTATTCGCGAACGCATCCGGCAGGAGAGCCCGTGGTGGGTTCCCGGGGCCGTCGAGAGCAGACTGGGAGACAAGATCGTGTCCGGCGTGGAGAAGACGCTGGTGGCGGTCGCGGCCGATCCCAACCATCCGTTGCGTCAGCGATACGATGATGCCGTGGAGCGCTTCGTCGCCGACCTGCGGGAGAACCCCGGAACGATGGCGCGTGCGGAGCAGATCAAGCTCGATCTGCTCGATCATCCCAGTGTGGCGGATTTCTCGCGGGAGGTATGGGCGGATGTGAAGGAACGCATCGCCCTGTATGCGGAGCGTCTGGCCGATGAGACGGAACACGAGCCCGATCAGGTCGAACGATGGCTGACGGGTCTCGGTGAGAAGGTCCTGCAGGATCCCGCGTTGACCGCCAAGGTCAATGGCTGGATTGTAGAGCTGGTGACCTATGCGGTGGAACAGGCACGTGAGGATGTTGCACGTCTGATCGCGTCCACGGTGGCCGCGTGGGATGCGAACGCGACCTCGCGGAAAATCGAATTGCAGATCGGCCGGGATCTACAATTCATTCGCATCAACGGGACGATCGTGGGTGGGCTGGTGGGACTCGCGCTGTACTCGCTTGGCGGGCTGTTCTGATCGCCTATCTGAGACCTGCTCTCGCGGCGCGGCATCGGCGGGGTGCGCATCCGGATGCGGGAGGAGGGCAAGATGCAGCACTTCGTCCATGGCGCTGGCGAAGGTGAATGCCATCCGTTCCCGCACTTCCTGCGGCACATCCCGCACATCCTTCTCGTTCCCCTTGGGTAGGATCACCTCCCGCAGACCGGCGCGATAGGCCGCCAGTACCTTCTCCTTCACGCCACCGATCTCGAGCACCTTGCCACGCAGGGTGACCTCGCCGGTCAGAGCCAGGTCGCGACGCACGGGGCGTCGTGACAGCGCGCTGGCGAGCGCCAGCGTCACGGCGATTCCAGCGGACGGTCCATCCTTGGGAATCGAGCCGGCTGGGAAATGCAGGTGCAGATCCGCCTCCCGGAACTCCCGGTCATCGATGCCAAGCGCGCTGGCCCGCGAGCGCACGAACGAATAGGCCGCGTCGACCGATTCCCGCATCACATCCCCGAGCTGTCCGGTGACCGTGAGTTTGCCGCTCCCCGGCATGCGCAGCGCTTCAATGGTCATCAATTCACCACCGGTACTGGTCCAGGCGAGCCCCGTGACGGCACCGACTTCGGGCTCCTTCTCGGCTTCCTCCATCGCGAACCGCGGCGCACCCAGAATCTCCTCGGTCCGTAGGGCATCGATGTCCCACAGGCTGTGGTCTCCGTCAGCTTTGGCCCGGGCACGCTTGCGCATGATCGACGCCAGCGAGCGCTCAAAGGTGCGGAGCCCGGCTTCCCGGGAATAGCGGCTGGTGATGAAGCCCAGGACCGACTCGGCAATCTGGAGGTCCGACTCAGTGAGGCCGTGATCGGCCAGCAGACGCGGGAGAAGATAGCGCTGCGCGATCTCCACCTTCTCTTCGATCGTGTAGCCCGCAATGCGGATCACCTCCAGGCGATCACGCAGCGGTCCGGGGATGTCGAAGAGATTGTTGGCTGTGCAGATGAACAGCGCGCCCGATAGATCGAACGGTAGGTTGAGATAGTGATCGACGAAGGTGCTGTTCTGCGATGGATCGAGCACCTCGAGCATGGCCGCCGTCGGATCACCACCGGCACCACCCGACGACATCTTGTCGATCTCGTCGATCATGATGACGGGATCGCGCACTTCCACACGTCGGAGTGCCTGAATCAGCATGCCGGGCATTGCGCCAACATACGTACGTCGATGGCCGCGAATCTCTGCTTCGTCGCGTACGCCGCCTACCGAAATGCGGTAGAAGGCGCGATCGATGCTGGTGGCGATGGCCTCGCCGAGCGAGGTCTTGCCCGTGCCTGGCGGTCCCACGAAGCAGAGGATCGGGCCCGTCGGATCACCGCCCCGAAGCTTGCGCACGGCAAGGTACTCGATGATGCGCTCCTTGGCCTCGTCGAGCCCGTAGTGCCGTTCGTCCAGTGCACCTTCCACCTTGGCGAGCGCGATATCCTGATCGTTCGCACTGCGGGTATGCCAGGGAAGCGCGAGCACCCAGTCGAGGTAGGTGCGCAGAACCTGATACTCACTGGAAGCCGGAGAGAGCATGCGCAGACGCTCGGTCTCGCGCCGGGCTTCCGCAGCGACCTTGTCGGGAAGGTGCGCGTCGTCGATACGCCGCAACAGATCGATGGATTCCTTCTCGTTCGGGTCAGCCTCGCCAAGTTCCGACTGAATGGCACGCAGCTGCTGGCGCAGATAGAACTCGCGTTGGTGCTGCTCGATCTTGATCTCGGTCTGCTTCTTCACATCCTCCATCACGCGGGCACGGGCGACTTCGCGTTCGAGACGCGAGAGGATGAATCGGATCCGCTGGCCAATATCGAGACGCTGAAGCACCTCCTCCTTGTCGGCGATTCGAAGGTTCATGTTGGTTGCGGCGAGATCCGCGAAACGTCCCGGATCCGAGACGTTCATCTTGAGGATCTGCGGCACTTCATTCGGAATTCTGTCCACCAGCTCGGCAAGGGTTTCCGCAGCGGTGACCGTTCGTGCCACGAGCTCGTCCAGTTCTGCCGCCTCCGGCGGCGTTTCCCGCGCGCCCTGAACCCGAGCCACCGCGAACGGCATGACCTGATCGATGCCATCGATGGTGATGCGGCGGAGCCCCTGCAGCGTGATCTGGATGGTGTCGCCTGGCAGATTGATGCGCTCATGGACCCGCGCGGCGACACCCACCCGGCCGACGAACTGCTCGGGCTCGATGCTCTCATCGCTGTCGCCCGAAGCCACGACAAGGGCAACCACCAGTCCGGACTCCTCGTGGGCTCGGAGGAGTGCGAGGTTCTCCGGCGCGCCCATCTGCACCGCGATGGTCCCAAGCGGATAGACGATGGTGGAGCGCAGGGCCATCAGCGGCAACGTGGGCGGCAGCTCGGCGCGAAGGATTTCTTCCTTCCGCTGACCGCGGGGCATCTGGATGGAGGGGAAGCGCGAGGGCGTTCGGGACACGGCAGGGCGACCAGAGGTGTGACAGCACGATGTGACAGCACGATGTGACCGCACGATCCGGAACGGGCCAATCTAGGCCGGCGGTCCGAAGCGGCAACGCGTGATTCCGACGCAAGATGCGGTCCAGACGGCCCCTTTCGTCACCCCTTTGGCACAAACGGGCAAACCGACCGGGAATCGGGTGTGCGATAGGTCACCCGACGGGTCCCGAACCCGGCGGAAACGGGTCACGGTGGCGGAGTACAAGCAGGCCCGCCGGCATGGTAGCTTCCCGGAATGTTCGACGAGCTCACAGACAAACTCGGTGGCGTCTTCGCCAAGCTTCGCGGCCGCGGCGTTCTCACCGAATCCGATATCAAAGACGGGATGCGCGAAGTCCGCCGCGTCCTGCTCGAAGCCGACGTCAATTTCTCGCTGACCCGCGAGTTTCTCGAACGGGTCGAGAAGAAGGCCGTCGGTGTGCTGCAACTCAAGCAGGTCCAGCCGGCGCAGCAGCTCGTCAAGATCGTACACGACGAACTCACGACGATGCTGGGCGAGCGGCGCGAGGGGCTCAAGATGAGTTCCGTACCGCCAACGGTCGTCATGATGGTTGGCCTGCAGGGTTCGGGCAAGACCACCACGGCGGGGAAGCTCGCGCGTCGCCTCAAGCTGGAAAACAAGAGCACGCGGCTGGTGGCGGCGGACGTGTACCGCCCGGCGGCGATCGACCAGCTCGAGACGCTGGGGCGGTCCCTCGACGTCCCGGTGTATGCGGATCGCGGCACCCAGGACGTGGTGAAGATCGCCAAGGCTGGTATCGATCAGGGAGTGCGGAACCGCGACCGCGTGGTCATCGTGGATACGGCAGGCCGTCTCCAGATCGACGCCGACATGATGGACGAGCTCACGCGGCTCAAGGCGGCGATCAAGCCCGATGAGATTCTCTTCGTGGCCGACGGCATGACCGGTCAGGAAGCGGTGAAGATCGCGCAGGGGTTCAATGATGCGCTCGATATCACTGGCGTGATTCTGACCAAGCTCGATGGCGATGCCCGCGGTGGCGCGGCGCTCTCGATTTACGGGGTACTCAAGAAGCCGATCAAGTACATCGGCGTCGGTGAAAAGAGCGATGCGCTCGAGGAGTTCCACCCGGAGCGCATGGCGGGTCGCATCCTCCAGATGGGTGACGTGGTGTCCCTCGTGGAGAAGGCCCAGGAAGCGTTCGACGCCAACGAAGCCAAGAAGCTCGAGAAGAAGGTCCGCAAGGAAGGCATGGATCTCGAGGATTTCCTGTCGGCCATGCGGCAGATGCAGAAACTCGGCCCCTTCGAAAATCTCCTCAAGCTACTGCCGGGTGTGAACCCGAAGATGCTGAAGGACGTGAAGATGGACCCCAAGCGGATGAAACACATTGAGGCCATCGTGCTCTCGATGACGCCGCAGGAGCGCAAGAAGCCGGAGCTCATCAACGGCTCACGTCGCGCGCGCATCGCCAAGGGCAGTGGTCGCACCGTGACGGAAGTGAACCGTCTGCTCGAACAGTTCCGCGAAATGCAGAAGATGATGAAGAAGATGAGCGGCGGAGCGGGCGGAAAGGGTGGGATGCCGCGCATGCCGTTCGGCGGTGGTGGGATGTTCGGGCTCCGATAGCTCGGAGCCCGAACCGCGAGCGCTTTCCCTAGCCGTCCGCCGGCACGACCGAATCGAGTCCCGGCCACGCAGGCAGGTTGTACACCACCAGGGTGCGCAGATAGTGTCGACCCTGGTCGCCATGCGCACCGAGCACCGCCTCGGCACCACGGAGCACCGCGTCCCGCTCGCCGTACGGCGGCTCGAGATCGTCAGGGATCACCCCGTTCTCATGCGCCACACCGATGGCGTTGAGAAAGGTGACCTGGTACTGCGGCTCAAGGTCCACGTAGAGGAGTTGCAGGAGCTCCAGCTCATCCTGTGGAGTAAGCGCACCGAGGCGCAGCGCCTCTTTGCCAATGCGTTCAGCGGACCATGACAACAGGGTGGCCACACGGAATCCGCCACCCTTGGCTGCGATGCGCTGTGCGTAGAGGGCCTTGGCACCTTTGTGCCGCGTGAGCGCCTGCTGGACGAGCCAGGACCGGCGATCAGCCGGCAGTGCCTTGAAGGGAGAGGGAATCTTGGCCATGGCACAACTTAACGGCCGGTCCCCCGAGGAGAACCGGCCGTTGGCGTTCAGGACCTCCGCGGCAGTTTCGGGATACCTGCCGCAGCGAGGCGGTCTGCCACGCGCTGGGCGATGGCCTCCGCCAGTTCGTCGTTGCCGAGTCCTGCCGGTGACGTGCTCCGGCTGCTGAGCGGCGGCGGACCGGCCGGCACGCCGGAGAGACGGCGCGCAGCCAGTTGGTCAGCCGCTTCCTGGGAATCGACGCAGGTGGCGATCTCCTTCAACGTGCCGTTGTGCAGGTCGTACACAAGCCCGTGCAGGAGGGGCCGCTTGCCCTTAGCCCAGGCCATCTGGATGACAGGGGTTTCAGATAGATGATAGAGCTGCTCCAGGACATTCAGTTCGACAACCCGATCGAAGCGCGCTTGATCATCGATGATGGACTCGAGTTCCGGTTTGTTCCATCGAATCACGTTCCGAATAGGCTGGAGCCAATGATCGACGAGCCCGTGCTGGTCCGTGGTCATGGCGGCCTTCACGCCGCCACAACCGTAGTGCCCGGTGACGATGACGTGCTTGACGTCGAGGACTTCGACCGCGTACTGCAACACACTCATCGCATTGAGGTCACTGGGGACCACCAGGTTGGCGATGTTGCGGTGCACGAACAATTCTCCCGGCTCAGTGCCCGTCACAACATTGGAGGGCACGCGGCTGTCTGCACAGCCGATGTAGAGGAACAACGGCTCCTGCCTCTGCGCCCGACGGTGGAAATACTCGGGATCGGCGGCCACCATGGCGGCGGCCCACTCCCGGTTGTTCTGGATGATCTTGCGAAAACTTTCCATGGGGCGGGATTCCTGGAAGGTCAATGAGCGGGGGTGAGGCCGACTTCGGGGACACCCACGAGTCGGTAGTCGATGTTGCGCGAACGCGCGGTCTCACGAAACGCGAGGAGCGCCTCGAGCGCGTCATAGTCGTACCGCGCAGTCTTGCGGCCGTCGATCTCCACCCGGCAGCCACTCGGCAGTGACTCCAGCTCCCGGGCAATGCTCGCTTTGCTCAGGAAGGTCACCTGATCCGGTAGGGTGTAGCGCGTGAGGATTGCATCAGCCGGACTGACCCGGGTGAGTGCCGGTCGACGCATGTGCTCGGCGATGATGAACCCGATACCGATCACGAGCCCCACGCCGATGCCTCGCAGGAGATCCGTGAAGAGAATCGCGACGATGGTGAGGGCGAACGGAATGAAGTGCGACCAACCGAGCCGCCATGCCGACTTCCAGAGTGCGGGCGTCGTCAGCTTGAAGCCCGTCACCAGCAACACGGCAGCCAATGCCGCAAGCGGAATGCGGTTGAGGAGCGCCGCGAGCAGCGCGACGGCGATGACCAGGAGGAGGCCATGGAGGATTGCCGAGAGGCGGCTGCGTGCCCCAGCGTCGACGTTGGCCGAGCTGCGGACAATGACTCCCGTGATGGGGAGGCCTCCCAGGAGACCGGAGAGCAGGTTGCCGGTTCCCTGCGCCAGAAGTTCCCGGTTCGCCGGGGCATCACGCTTTTCAGGATCCAGCTTGTTGGTAGCCTCCAGGCTCAACAGGGATTCGAGACTGGCGACGATTCCGATGGTGGCGCCCAGGATCCAGACCTCCTGCCTTGCCAGCGCCGACCAGTCAGGACGCGTGAGCTGATTCCAGACGCCCGTTGCTCCGTCGGTGGGTAAGGTGACGAGATGGGTGTCCCGGATTGCCAGCTCCGGCATCGCCACCAGGAGGCCTTCGTTGAGTGCGACGCCGAGCACCACCGCAGCCAGCGGTGCCGGGAGCAGCTTTACCTTGGCAAGCGGGGTCTGCGGCCAGAGGAGCATGAGAAACACTCCGAGCAGCGCTACTGCAACCGCCCCCGGCTGGATCTGTTGCAGGGCAGTGCCGATGGCTCCGAACGTGTTCTCACCATTCGGCCCCACAAAGGCGAAATCCCCCACGGTATTGGCATCATAGCCGACAGCGTGGGGGACTTGTTTGAGGATCAGGGTGAGGCCAATCGCCGCGAGCATCCCCTTGATCACTGAGGAAGGGAAGTAGTAGCCGATGACCCCGGCGCGGGCGGCTCCAAGTGCCAACTGGAGCATGCCGCCGAGGACCACTGCGGGGAGGAAGGCGGCAAACCCTCCCACCTGGGCAATGCCGGTGACCACTATGGCGGTGAGGCCCGCCGCTGGTCCGGAGACCATGAGATGCGAGCCGGACATTGCGCCCACGACGATCCCACCGACGACGCCGGCAACGATGCCGGAGAGCAGTGGAGCGCCTGAGGCGAGGGCCACTCCGAGACAGAGCGGGAGCGCGACGAGGAAGACCACGGCCGAAGCAGGAATGTCGTCACGCCACGAGGCGAACATCCCACCGAGAGGTGGGGCGTTGGTCAGCGCGTGTGGAGACATTCCCAACGCTCGGGCCGGACCTGACGGTGCACCGGAAGGTGCAGGGGCGGGAGCCGTCATACGGTGTCGGGACAGGAGGTTGTGAACAATCAGAGACGTACGGGTCCAAATCTGTCATGGATATGCGATATGGGCCCGCGGGAGCCTAACGCTACGCCTCGGCCTGTGCCAAGTTCCACGACCCAAGTGGACATCTCACCCACCGGACAATGCGTCGACGCCTCACTACGGCACTGATATCCCTGGGCCTCCTGGCCTGTCGCGGCGAACCAGCCTACGACCTCGTGATTCGCGGGGGAACGGTTTACGACGGATCCGGGCGCGCGCCGGTAGTCGCTGATGTCGCGGTGCTCGGCGACTCCATCGTCCTGGTCGGCGAGATCCCCTTGCGGGGGAAGGCTGAAATCGACGCGAGGGGGATGGCGGTCTCGCCCGGGTTCATCAATATGCTGAGCTGGGCCACCGAGTCCCTCATCGAGGACGGCCGGAGTCAGAGCGATATTCGCCAGGGCGTGACGCTTGAGGTGATGGGCGAGGGTGATTCCATGGGGCCGCTCTCGGATACGCTCCGCAGCGCCATGCTGGCCGAGCAGGGCGACATCAGATACCCGATCACCTGGCGTACCCTGCGGGGCTACCAGGATTCGCTGGTCGCGAACGGCATCAGCACCAATATCGCGTCGTTCATCGGCGCAACGACTGTGCGCATCAATCAGTTGGGGTGGGCGGATCGGGCGCCCACCGCCACGGAACTCGCCCTGATGCAGCAGGAGGTGCGCACCGCGATGGAGGAGGGCGCACTCGGCGTGGGGTCGTCACTCATCTATGCACCGGCCTTCTATGCGCGCACCCCCGAGCTGATCGCGTTGATGAAGGCCGCAGCACCATACGGCGGGATGTATATCTCGCATATCCGCAGCGAGGGTGTGAAGCTCGAGGAGGCGGTCGAGGAGCTGATCACGATCGCTAAGGAGACGGGAGCGCGAGCGGAGATCTACCACCTGAAGGCGGCAGGCGAGGCCAACTGGCCCAAGATGGATCGGGTGCTGGCACGCATTGATTCCGCGCGCAACGCGGGTCTCGAGATCACGGCGGATATCTATCCCTACACCGCCGGTGCGACCGGACTCGATGCGGCCATGCCGCCCTGGGTGCAGGAGGGCGGCTATGCGGAATGGGCTCGGCGACTGAGGGATCCGGCCATACGAAAGAAGGTGGCCGAGGAAATGCGTACACCCACCGACAAGTGGGAGAGCCTGCTGTTGGCGTCGGGGACGCCGAATCGCGTGCTGTTCTCGGGGTTCAAGGCCGACTCCCTCAAACAGTACACCGGCAAGACACTCGCTGAAGTGGCGAAGCTGCGTGGTACGAACATCGAGGAGACCGCCATGGATCTCGTGGTGAAGGATGGCTCACGTGTGGGCACGATCTACTTCATCATCGACGAAGCCAATATTGCGAAACAGCTACGCAGGCCCTGGGTGAGCGTGGCCTCCGACGCCGCATCGCTGGCAACGGAAGGTGCCTTTCTCAAGAGCAACCCACATCCGCGGGCTTATGGCACGTTCGCGCGGGTCCTGGGCAAGTATGTCCGGGAAGATTCCGTCCTGACACTGGAGGAAGCGGTGCGCCGCCTGACGTTGCTGCCCGCCACCAATTTGCGCATTGCACGACGTGGCGCGCTCAAGCCCGGCTATTTCGCCGACATCGTGGTCTTCGATCCCAGGACCATCCGCGACAACGCCACGTTCGAGCAGCCGCATCAGTACGCAACCGGTGTTCGCGATGTCTTTGTGAACGGCGTCGCGGTGCTGGCCGACGGCAAGCATACGGGGGCCACACCAGGACGCGTGGTGCTGGGCCCTGGTGCAAAGCCGTGAGCGGCTTCTGATGAGTACGCGACGGGAGTTTCTGGTGCAGGGTGCCTGCCTCGCGGCTGGGCCGGTGGTGCTTGGGCGCGGCAGACGGGCAACCGTTGATCTGGTCGTGCGTGGCGGCACCGTGTACGACGGGACAGGCCAGGAAGGTCGCATAGCTGATGTGGCCGTGCATAACGGGCGCGTGACGGCAGTCGCCGCTGGGATCGGGGATCGTGGCAGCGAGGAGATCGATGCGCGTGGCCTGGCGGTTGCACCGGGGTTCATCGATATCCATTCGCATGGTGATAGCTCCCTGCGCCAGGACCCACGCGCGGAGTCGGCGATTCGGCAGGGCGTGACGACCATCGTTGTGGGTGCCGATGGCAGTTCGCAGTTCACAGGGCTCGCAGGCGATTCCTTTGCCGATTGGGCGCGCCGGACGGCGGCGCTTGGGCCGTCCGTCAACGTGGCATCGATGATCGGACTAGGATCCGTGCGTGGGGCAGTGATTGGTGAGGATGATCGGCAAGCGACCGAGGCAGAGCTCAGGCGGATGGCGGCGATGGTGTCGCGAGCGCTCGGAGATGGTGCGTGCGGTGCGTCGAGCGGTCTTGAATACACACCGGGGGCCTTTGCCTCGCGAGATGAACTCATCGCGCTGTGCCGGCCACTGGCTGCGCTCCAATTGCCCTACGCGACGCATATGCGCAACGAGGATGACCACTTGCTGGAAGCCATCGACGAATCGATCGCGGTGGCGCGTGGGGCAGGGTGTCCTCTGCAGATTTCCCATCTCAAGATGCAGGGCACGCGCAACTGGACGAAGATCGATGCATCGTTGGCGCGCATCAGCGACGCACGCGAGGCGGGCGGGGATGTCCGCTTCGACGTCTATCCCTACGAGGCGTACGCGACGGGACTCTCAAATCTCTTTCCCGTCTGGTCGCGCGATGGCGGAACGGCGGCATTCCTTGCGCGCCTGGATGATTCATCGGTTGCGCCACGCATCCGCCGAGAGGCGTTGGCCAAGGTGGAGCTCATCGGCGGGTGGGACAACGTGCAGATCTCTCGCGTGACGGCGGCGGGTGACCGGGATGCGGAGGGCAAACGCCTTGGTGCGTGGGCAACGGCACGCGGAGTGGATCCCTATGAGGCGGCTGTGGCGTTGCTCAAGCGCAACCGAGCCGACGTGGGCATGTTGGGATTCGCCATGAGCGAGGACAACACTGATCGCCTGTTGGCGCACGATCTCAGCATGGTGTGCTCCGATGGCAATGCCTTCGCGATTGACGGGCCCACACGCCGCGGAAGTCCGCACCCTCGTGGCGCCGGGACGTTCCCGAGAGTGCTTGGCCGCTACGTTCGCGAACGCAAGGCGCTGAGTCTTGCCGCCGCCATCGCTCGCATGACGGCGCGACCTGCGGCTCGGGTGCATCTGCGGGACCGGGGAACCCTCGCCCCGGGCATGGCTGGCGATGTGGTGGTGTTCGATCCGGCCACGGTGGCGGACGCGGCGACCTTCGCGAATCCCTTTCAGTATCCGATCGGGATTCACACGGTCATCGTGAACGGAACGGTGACGATCAGCGACGGCCGTCACCGCGGCGCAGTTGGGAGGATCCTGCGCGCAGGCTAACGGAGTCCCGATGCCGGTCGCAGTCTGAAATGCGGCGTGGACCGGACCACAGTGGCCCCTGGCAGGGGCTGGGATCCACCGTTTGGCGGAACACCCCAGCGGGTGTATGGTACACACCGGGCGACGGCCGCTGGTCGTCGCCCGTACCCTTTCCCTCATTCGAGTCCCGCCATGAAACGTTCCCGTCTACTGACGAGCGGCGCCGGTCTGCTGGCCGCGGCGTCGCTGTTCTCGCTACCCGCCGCCGCTCAGGCGGCCATGAGCCATGCTGCGCCGGCCGCAGGCGCGCAGGCCCCATCTTCGCCGCGTGATTCGCTCACCGCCAACATCGGTGGCGCCGTGATCAAGGTGAACTATGGTCGCCCCTCCAAGCGTGGCCGCGTGATCTTCAACGGCCTGCAGGACATGAAGTGGGGCATGGTGTGGCGTACGGGTGCGAATGAAGCGACGCATTTCACGACCAACAAGACACTGGCATTCGGGACCAAGAGCGTGCCGGCTGGCACCTATACGCTGTTCACGCAGCTCCAGGCCAACCTGAAGTGGGAGCTGATCGTCAGCAAGCAGACGAAGCAGTGGGGCACGGAGTACGATGCGAAGCAGGATCTGGTGCGCATCCCGATGACGGTGACCAGCAGCAATCCCGTCGTGGAGAAGATGGAGATTCAGGTGAAACCCGCCGGCGCAGGCGGTGAAATCATCGTGCAATGGGATACCTACAAGGCCGTGGCGCCGTTCACCGTGAAGTAGGCCCTGCGCCATCCGCGAATCGCCGCATGAAGGAGGGGCGGGACTCTGGCAGTCCCGCCCCTCCTTCGTTCTCAATGCCCGGAGGCTCCGGCGTCCCGGTCGCGTCTATCGGCGGCGCCGATCCGTTTCCTGGTCTTGGGATCGATGCCGATGGAATGTGCGGTGCCCTGCTGACCGCCGACACGAACGACGTGCCCCATGGCACGCAGCGCATCGAGTGTGCCATCGGGAAATCCCGCGCGTTCCACGGTAACGGTATTCGGTAGCCATTGATGATGCAGGCGCGGCGCGTTCACGGCATCTCCGATCGGCATGTTGAAGGCCATGAGATTGAGTGCGACCTCGAGTACCGTGTTGATGATGGTGCGCCCTCCCGGACTGCCAATGACGGCCACGAGCTGGCCATCGCGCGCGATGATGGTGGGGGTCATGCTCGACAGCATGCGCTTTCCAGGCTGAGCGAGGTTCGGTGTGGTGCCGATCAGGCCTGTGGAATCCGTGAGCCCCGGCTTTCCATTGAAATCGCCCATCTCGTTGTTGAGCAGAAAGCCGGCGCCGTCCACCACGGCACCAAGTCCATATCCGGCTTCGAGTGTGTACGTCACGGAGACGGCCATGCCGTTCTTGTCGACGACGGAGTAGTGCGTGGTCTCGTCGCTCTCATACCCCTCACTGACATCAGCGGGCGATGAAGGCGACGCCTTCCCGGGGTCGATGCTGCGGCGCAGTTCCTCGGCGTATCGCTTGCTGATGAGCCGGCTGATCGGCGGCTGCGTGAAGCCAGGGTCTCCGAGGTACAAGGCGCGATCACGGAAAGCGCGGCGCATGCTTTCCACGAGGGAGTGCAGGTACTGGGGCGAGTTGTGCCCCATTGCCTCGATGTTCATCCCCTCGAGGATGTTGAGCATCTCGACCAGGGCCACGCCACCGGAGCTTGGCGGTGGCATGGAGATGATCTGGTAACCCTTGAACGTGCCGTACATCGGCTCGCGCTCTACGGCCTGATAGGCAGCGAGATCGGCTTCAGTGATCAGGCCCCCACCGCGACGCATTTCTGCGGCGATGAGTTGTGCCGTAGTGCCCCGATAGAAACCGTCAGAACCCTGGCTGCCGATGCGGCCCAGAGTTCCGGCGAGGTCGGCGAGGATGAGACGGGCTCCCGCCGCGTAGGGCTGGCCGGCCTTATAGTAGGCCGCGAGTGCACCGGAGTCCGCGGAGAGCTTGTTGCGGGCGCCCGCCAATGAGGCGGCTAGGCCGGTGGGAATGATGAACCCGGTGTCTGCGAGCTGGGACGCCGGCTTCACGAGCGCGCTCCACTCGGTCTTGCCGTATTTCCTGTGTGCGAGTACGAAACCGGCAACGGTACCCGGGACGCCTACACTCCGATGGGAATTATGGTGAATTCGCGAGGAGTAGGCTCCCGTCGAATCCGTGAACATGGTTGGGGTCGCAGCCGCCGGTGCTTTCTCCCGGAAGTCGATGGTGGTGGCTCGGCCATCGGGGAACCGGATCACCATGAACCCGCCGCCGCCAATGTTGCCGGCTGTCGGATACGTCACGGCGAGCGCAAACCCCGTCGCGATGGCCGCATCAACCGCATTCCCGCCTGCCGCCAGCACGTCGCGGCCCACGTCGCTGGCAATGGCGCTGGCCGAGACGACCATGCCCCCTGAGGCCTCAACCGTGGCTCGCGGCGGTGGGGTCTGGCTGGGCAGAACCATCGGAGCCGAGAGGAGGGCTGCGGCGGTGATTCCGTGTAGGAAGGTCGAGCGCATGGGAATGAAGGGAAAGGAAGGGAGGCAGCACGGAGGTACTGCACGAAAGGACTCTGGCAGGACTGCTACGCAAAACTGCAGACTTGCGGGAGGGTGGGGGAGGGTTCGGGGCCGAATGAGGCTACCAAACCGCCGGAAAACCATACGCCCCCGTTGTTCCCAGCGGCCTTCCGGCGTAGGTTTCAAGGCTCCCTGACAAAGGGGCCGGGTGCGGACCGGAATTACCGGCGCCGCGATGAGCCCGGGGTGGGCATCGCCTCACCAGGACCGCGCAGGATACCACACCAGTCCAGAGACTCAGATGGCCGTCAAGATCCGTCTCCGCCGTGAAGGTCGGAAGAAGACCCCGATGTACCGTATCGTCGTAGCCGACTCGAAGAGCCCGCGTGATGGCCGCTTCATCGAGATCCTGGGGCAATATCAGCCGCGTGGTGGCGAGAACGCCATTGCCCTCAAGCAGGATCGTGTGAATCACTGGCTCGATGTGGGCGCACTGCCGACCGATACGGTGCGTTCACTACTGCGCCGAGCGGGTGTTCTCAAGGCCCGCCACGAAGCCCGTCTGGCCGCCAAGCTGCAGGCCGCCGCTGTCGCGCTGCCGTCTTCCGAGGCCTGATCTGGCGGAGTTCATCGTCGCTGGTCGGGTCCGCCGCGCACATGGCGTGCGTGGTGCCTGGGCCGTCGAATCGCTGACCGATGCGCCGGACGCAATATTTGCGTCCGGCGCAGTGCTTTATGCCGGCGATCGAAATGGAAACCTTTTGCCGGATCCAGCGGGGGCGCCCGTTGCGTTGCACGTGGAGGACGGTCGCCCGATGAATCGCGATTGGCTTGTGCGAGTGGGGGAGGTCTCGGACCGCGATCTCGCAGACTCCTGGCGAGGCCGCTACCTCCTCGCCGATGCCGCCGAGCTTCCCGATGCCGCGGATGATGAGGTCTATGTGGCCGACCTGATCGGCATGCAGGTGGAAGTGGACGGACAAGGGCTCGTCGGACATGTTCGTGATGTGTACGACGCGCCACAGGGGTTCATCCTTGAA
>CAZPJX010000058.1:0-4059 GCA_964586985.1 uncultured Gemmatimonas sp.
AGAAGCACGGCGTCAATGTGCAGGCGGAAGTCGAGATTGACGAAGCTCGCGGTGACATCCGGATCGTGTTGCTCAAGACCGTCGTGGACGAGGTCACGGATGAATCGCGAGAGGTGACGGTTGACGAAGCGCGCTTCATGGATCCCGAGTTCCAGGTGGGCGATGTCATGGAGATCCCGGTGGACTTCATGGAGTTTGGTCGTACCGCCGTACAGGCCGCGAAGCAGCGGATCATCCAACGGGTGCGCGAAGGTGAGCGCACGCGCATCCGCGACGAGTTTTCCGGACGGGTCGGTGACCTGCTGTCTGGTGAGGTGCAGCAGATCGAGCGCGGCAAGCTGGTGATGATGCTGAACAAGTTCCGTGAGGCGGAAGCCATCATTCCGTATCGGGAACAGAATCACCGGGAGCACTATCACCAGGGTGAGCCCGTGCGTGCCGTGCTCAAGCGGGTCGAGGACACGCCGAAGGGACCCCGGCTAATCCTGAGCCGTTCCGACGCCTTGTTTGTGCAGGCGCTGTTCAGGCTTGAGGTACCGGAGATTCAGCAGGGTATCGTGGAGATCAAGGCCGCCGCACGCGAGGTGGGCAGTCGCACAAAGATTGCCGTCACGTCCCGTGATGAAGCGGTCGACCCGGTGGGGGCGTGTGTGGGCCTCAAGGGGGCGCGTGTGCAGGCCGTGGTCAACGAACTCGGTGGCGAGCGCATCGATATCGTGCCCTGGTCACCTGATCCCGAGCGGTTTGCCAAGCTGGCCCTGGCGCCGGCACGGGTGGCACGGGTGTTCAGTGACGTTGCGTCGCGTACGATTCAGGCCGTTGTTGACGAGGATCAGCTATCCCTGGCGATCGGGCGAAACGGGCAGAACGTGCGCCTGGCGTCGGAGCTGACGGGCTGGAAGATCGACCTCTACTCGAGCCGTGAGTGGATGGAGAAGGGCGGCGACGGTCCGATTTTTGCGCCGCTGCCGGAAGACGCGGAGGCAGATGTCCCGCTGAACGAGATTGAAGGGCTGGAGACGGCGACGGTGGCGGTGTTGGCTGAGGCGGGATACCGAACGCTCAACGACATTCTCGACCTGGATCGGGATGACCTGCTGCGGCTGCCGGGCATCGCGCCTGAGGAAGCCGATCGCATCATGGCCATCATCGACGAACTCACGACAGAGGATGACGGTGATGGGGGGCGTGGCGCGTGACCATCGGTGTCGGCGGGCCTCTTGCCTTGGACGAGTCCGTGCGCCGCAAGGTGCTCGGGCTCGTCGGGTTGGGAGCGCGCGGACGGTTGGTGGTGATCGGTGCCGAGCAGGTGCGGCTTGCTGCACAGAAGGGAACGGCGCAGTTGGTACTTGTCGCGAGTGATATCTCACGACATTCGCTGGAGAAGGTGGTGCCGCTCCTCCGGGCGCGGCAGGTGGAAATGGTGGAGTGGCCAAGTGCGGCCGAGCTGGGCGGCGCTGTTGGGCGGGAGACGACAGCGGCGATCGGGATCGTAGATCAAGCGCTGGCGCGCGGAATCCGTGGCGCCGTGGCCGGGGCAGCCCCGGCGGGCGACGCGACGCGCGTATCGCGGTAGGAGGACGGGTTGAGCAAGCTTCGGGTGCATGACATGGTGAACGAGTTCGGCATCTCGGTCGACGAGGTGATCGCGCTGCTGCGCCAGATGGACGTTCCGGTTCGCAACCATTTGTCGTTGCTGACCGACGATCAGGTGTCCCGAATTCGCGCCCGATGGGAGCGCGAGAAGCGGGTGCGCGCGGAAAGGGCGCAGCCGGCGCCTGCGGCTGCCCCACGCCGTCGCCGTTCGGGGGCGGCAGATGCCGCTGTGGCCTCGGCCGCCGCGGAGGCAGACGCCGCCGCGCCGGCGCCCGTGGTGCGTCGTCGCCGGGCCGCTGATGTCGCGGAGGCACAGGACGCGCACGATGCAGCGCATGACGCCGAATCGGCCGACACGCCGGAGGCGGCCCCTCTCGTAGCGCCGCCGCCGCCCGCGACAGCCAGCACGCCGGTGATCGAGACGCCCGCTGCTGCCTCGGCTACCGAGGCGCCGGCACGGACCGCATCAGCGCCTCCGGCCGACCTGCAGGTGCCTTCGGCGGAACCCGAGCCCGCGCCTGCCGTGTCCCCTTCGGCAGAAGCCCGGGAAACCTCGGTGCCGAAAGCCGCTGCGCAGGCACTCACGCCAGCTGTGACGCAGGCGACGGCCACATCGGCATCGGCTGGCCAGCAGGCTTCCGCAGCGCCTGCCGAGGTGCCGTCCGTTGCTCCATCACCGAGCGTCCCGGACGCCGCCCGCGCGGTTGCAAAGCCGGGAACGGAGGGTTCGGCTACGGCGGAGACGGAGGCCGGCGTTGCGGCGCCCAAGGCCGCTGCCCCCGCTGCACACAAACCGTTGGGCACGCAGGATGGTGGTCCGGCTTCGAGCCGACCGATGACCGCGGCAGCCAGCGGAGCTCACGTCCCCGCTGCGCCCCAGGCGTCTGCTTCCTCGGCGGCTTCGGGGGGGGCACCGCCCGCTCCGCCGGCATCGGCGGCCCTGCCTCCGGACCGTCCGCGTCCACGTCCAGTCGTGCCGGGCGCCCCGCGCCCCCGGCCGGTCGCCAGTGCGTCACCCAATTTCGGGAACGCCAGGCCCATTGCATCGGCAGCGCCGGGTGGTGGTCTACAGCAGGGACAGCGTCGCGATGACCGCCGCGGTCCTGGTGGCCCGGGCGCTGGTTCAGGTGGCGCCGGTGGCCCTGGTGGACATGGTGGACATGGTGGTGGCCAACAGACCGGTGCCGCACCGCAGCATGGTGGTGCGTCGCAGCAGCGCCGCGGCAAGAAGAACAAGCGGGGAGCGGTCGACCAGGAAGCGGTGTCCGCGAACATCACCAAGACGATGACCGCGTTGCGCGGTGCGCCGCAGCGTGGCCGTGCCGGCAGGCGATTCGGCGCAGAAATGCGTGCAGAGATGGAGGAGCAGCGCCAGGCAGCGGCGGAGCGCGAACGGAAGACCGTGCGCGTCAACGAGTTCATCACGGTCTCCGAACTCGCGCAGATTCTTGGGATCTCTGCCACGCAGATCGTGGGCTTCGCGTTCAAGACGCTGGGGCTCATGGTCACGATCAACCAGCGCCTCGACTTCGACCAGATCGAGCTGATTGCCGGGGAGTTCGGCTTCCAGGCCGTCAAGGAGAGCGACTACGCTGCGGATCTGCCCGATTCGGATGAAGTGGATCGGGAAGAGGATCTCGAGCCTCGTCCGCCTGTCGTGACCATCATGGGTCACGTTGATCACGGCAAGACCTCGTTGCTCGATTACATCCGGAAAGCCAACGTGGTCGCGGGTGAGGCCGGTGGGATCACCCAGCACATTGGTGCCTACCATGTGCAGGTCCCAGGTGGAAGGCAGATGACCTTCCTGGATACGCCCGGGCACGAGGCTTTCACGGCCATGCGTGCGCGCGGTGCACAGGTCACCGACATCGTGGTCATCGTGATTGCCGCAGATGATCAGGTCATGCCGCAGACGGTGGAAGCCATCTCGCATGCCAAGAGCGCTGGCGTGCCAATCATCATCGCCATCAACAAGGTCGACCTGCCGACGGCGAACATTCCAAAGGTGAAGCAGGACCTGTTGCAGCACGATGTCGTACTCGAGGAGTTCGGTGGCACGGTCCTGCATTCGGAGATCTCGGCCAAGAAGGGCACCGGCGTCGGTGATCTTCTCGATCAGATTCTGCTGCAGGCCGACATCCTTGAGCTCCGGGCAAACCCGAAGCGTCGGGCCACCGGCTCCGTGGTCGAAGCGCAGCTCGACCAAGGCAAGGGTCCTGTTGCCACCGTGCTCGTGCAGAACGGCACACTCAAGGTGGGCGACGACTACATCTGCGGTATCCATGCCGGTCGTGTGCGTGCCATGCTCGACGAGCGAGGCAAGCAAGTGAAGGAAGCCGGCCCCGCCATCCCCGTGCAGATCCTGGGCCTGACGGGCGTTCCCATGGCCGGCGATCAGCTGTTGGTCGTGGACGATGCCACGGCGGCGCGCGAGATCGCGCAGCGCCGCGAGCGTCTCGA
>CAZPJX010000058.1:4069-18540 GCA_964586985.1 uncultured Gemmatimonas sp.
GAAGCCAAGAGTCGACGGACGTCGCGAGGCGTGGTGTCACTCGAGGACTTCATGTCGCAGGCGCAGGTTGGTCAGAAGCGCCAGCTCCGTCTCGTCATCAAGGCGGATCAGGGCGGTCCGGCAGAAGCATTGGCCGACGCGCTGGGACAGCTCTCCAATCCCGAAGTGCAGGTGGACATCATCCACCGCGGGGTTGGAGCTATCGCAGAGAGCGACATTCTGCTGGCGAAGGCGTCTGGGGCGATCATCATCGGCTTCCATGTGCGTCCAGACAACAACGCGCGCGGGGCGGCTGAACGGGAAGGCGTCGACATCAAGCTGTACCGCATCATCTACGAGGCGGTCGCCGACGTGAAGGCCGCGTTGGAAGGCATGCTGCGTCCCGAGGAACGCGAAGTGGTGTTCGGGGAAGCGGAAGTGCGTGAGACCTTCAAGGTACCGCGTATCGGCACGATCGCCGGCTGTATCGTCCGTT
Source organism: uncultured Gemmatimonas sp. (assembly GCA_964586985.1). Lineage (GTDB taxonomy): Bacteria > Gemmatimonadota > Gemmatimonadetes > Gemmatimonadales > Gemmatimonadaceae > Gemmatimonas. The sequence goes on from CAZPJX010000058.1 coordinate 4,545, forward strand.
CGGGACTCATCAACCGCAAGGGACGGCTGCGGGTCATTCGTGACGGCGTCGAGCTGTACGATGGGGCGATTGGTTCGCTACGCCGATTCAAGGATGATGTCAACGAGGTGAAGGAAGGCTACGAGTGCGGTATCGGCATCGAGAACTTCAACGACATCAAGATCGGGGATGTGTTCGAGTGCTACCGCACCGAGGAAGTGGCGCGCACACTCGATCAGGCAGGGAAGTCCTGAGGAGGAATCATGGGCGAACTGCGGCGTCCTGACCGCGTCGCCGAAGCGATCCGCGAAGAGGTCGCGACCTTCCTGTCGGAAGGCGCGAAGGATCCGCGGATCCGCGCATTCGTCACCGTGACGGCGGTGGAGGTGACGCGCGATCTTCGGCACGCGACCGTATTTGTCAGCCTCATGGGTGACGAGGCGGACAAGCAGTCTACGGCGGAAGGGCTGGCCAGTGTGGCCAGTCATCTGCGTTCACGGTTGGGCCGTTCGCTGCGTCTGCGTACGGCACCAGAGGTCCATTTCCGGACCGATGAAAGTGTGGCAAGGGCGTCACGCATCGAACAGCTCCTCTCGCAGATCCGCGATGAGCGGGAACAGGGCGACGGCTCGGTTGAGTCGCCCGGTGCCGTCGACGGAACGGTGTGAGTGGAGTGCGGAGCGAGCGGGATGATCGGCGCTCCGGTGCTGTCGGGTCTGCTGTACGTCGACAAGCCTGCCGGCCGCTCCTCCCATGATGTGGTCGCTCTGGTGCGTCGCGCGGCCAGAACTCGCCGCGTGGGGCATGCGGGGACACTCGATCCGTTCGCGACCGGCCTGCTTGTCGTGGCCGTGGGACCCTGCACGCGCCTGCTGCCCTATATCGTCGGTGAACCCAAGGTGTACGAGGCGACCATCCGCTTCGGTGCCGAGACCGATACCGATGATGGGACGGGCCAGATAGTCCGCGAAATGCCGAGGCCAGCGGCTGAGGTCCTGCGTGAGCCTGCACACGCGATGCGCCTGGCCGCCGAGTCACGGCTTACGGGCCGCATCCGTCAGGTGCCACCGCGGTTTTCTGCCAAGCATGTGCAGGGCCAGCGTGCCTACGACCTGGCGCGTCGCGGACAGGGGGTCGAGCTGCCCGCCGTGGAGGTCGATGTTCATCGCTGGGAATGGCTCGGCGCGACGGACGAGACGCTCGATGTGCGCATCACCTGTGGCGGTGGGACCTACATCCGCGCACTGGCCCGCGATCTCGGACGGGCCCTCGGCAGTGCTGCGCATTGCGAAACGCTCCGGCGCACGGCGAGCGGTCCCGCCACGGTCGCCCAGGCCGTGTCCTGCGCCGCTCTCGGCGTGGGCACGGTGGCCGAGGGCGTCGTGCTGCTGCGTTCTCCCCTAGACCTTCTGGGCGAAATGGCGCGGGAGGTTCTCGACGACGCGGGCATGGAGGCGTTGCGGTACGGGCGCACGGTTCCGGCGACGCAGCCAGGCCTACAGGCTGCGCTCGTGCATGAGGAGGCCGTCGTGGCGATCGCCGTCCGCACGGCGGACCGGTTGGATCGATGGCAGCCACGTGTGTTGCTGACCGGCGCGCACGGATGAGCGGGAGCACCCTGACGGCTGCCAGTGGCCTGATCCTGCCGCCCGAAGGGACGGTGCTCACGGTCGGGACCTTCGATGGCGTGCATCGGGGCCATCATGATGTCCTCACGCGACTGGTGGAACGCGCCGCTCAGCGTGGCCTGCCCAGCGTGGTGATCACCTTCGAACCGCATCCGCTGGAGGTGGTGAATCCGGCCGCGGCACCGCCCTTGCTGACGCTGCAGCAGGAGAAGCTCGAATTGCTCGTCCAGGTGGGGGTGTCCTACGTCGTCGTCCTCCCCTTCACGCCCGCGCTGGCGGCCTTCGAGGCAGAGTATTTCGTCGATCACGTGTTGCGTGAACGCTTCGCGATGACCGAGTTGCTGGTGGGACACGACCACGGGTTCGGCCGCGGTCGGCTTGGGGATAGCGGGGTGCTCAGGGCACTGGGGGCCGCACGCGGTTTCGGCGTGATGGTACGGGGGTCAGCTCAACGGTCATCCGGAAGGCTATTGCCGATGGCGATCTCGACCGGGCGGCGGCCGGGCTCGCGCGGCCCTACAGCATCTCGGGCCGGGTGGTGCGAGGGGATCAGCGCGGGCGCATCATCGGTTTTCCCACTCTCAACCTGTCCCCACTCTCCCCGCGCAAGCTGCTCCCACCGGACGGCGTATATGCTGTGCGGGTGCAGCTGCGGGAAGGCGTGTTCGGGGGCATGCTGAACCTTGGCCCGCGCCCCACATTCGGGGACGATGCCCGTCGCATCGAGACACATGTCTTCGACGCAGCCGGAGACTGGTACGGGGCGCACGTCCGGCTCGATTTCGTGCGACGACTTCGGGGGACACAGCCCTTTGCCGGCATCGAGGCGCTGCGGGCGCAGCTGGCCGAGGATGAGCGGCAGGCCAGAGACGTTCTGGGTTAATCACGTCCCGGTGCGTCTGTCGGGTGTCCGACGAAAGTTCCCGAACACGGACCATGACTGGCTACCGCCAGGCCCTGTAAACCCCTAAGTTTGAAGGCTTGTGAAGACTTGGCGAGCTTCCCGCCCGCCTCACGTGTTTCCCGCGTCCGACCTGTCCGGCGCGTCGACTTTCCCTCTGGCCACCGGCATCGATGGCAAACCTGAAGTACCGCATCCTGATCATCGTGGGACTCCTGGCAGCGTCCGTGTTTGCCCTGTTCCCGCGCACGGTTGTTGAACGGGTCAAGCGTGACGGCGTGTTCGTCTACGACACCGTACGCCGTGTCCCACTCAAGCGCGGACTCGACCTGCAAGGGGGGATGCACCTCACCCTCGAGGTCGACGAATCCAAGCAGACCGTCGCGGACAAGTCGGAAGCACTCGATCGGGCGCTGAAGGTCGTGCGCCAGCGCATCGACGAGTTCGGTGTGGCTGAACCCGTGGTCCAGAAGGCGGGTTCTGAGCGATTGATCGTAGAGCTACCAGGGATCGACGATGCGGAACGCGCGCAGGACGTCGTGCAGAAGTCGGCCTTCCTCGAATTCCAGATCACCGACAAGACCCAGGCATTGGAGAAAGTGCTGGGTCGCTTCGATGAAATTGCCAAGGCGCAGGGTCTCGCGGTCACTGCGGGTGGCGTGACGGCTGCCGGTGACTCGGCCAAGCCCGCCTCGCTCGGCTCGCTGCTGACGCAGCAGAGCGACAGTACCAAGGACTCCGCGGCGGTCGCGGGCAGCACGGGTGCGGATAGTGCGACCAAGGCGCCGGCCGGCGGACTCTTCAGCACCAACGTGTTGCCCGGCCAGCTTCCTGGGCAGTACATCGTGGCCGAATCGGCTTTCCCGGCCATCGACAGAGCGCTGCAGAATCCCGCACTGCAGGCGGCCGTTCCGCCCGGCAAGGTGATCCGCTGGGGCGTCGACTCCCTGGTCGCGGGGACGACTCGCTATCGGGCGCTGTACGTGCTCGATGCGCGCCCGATCATCACCGGCGAAGTGCTGACCGACGCCCGTCCGTCCACTGACCCGGTGGAAGGCAACGTGGTGCAGTTCACGCTGAACAATGAAGGCGCACGTCGTTTCAAGAGTGAAACCGGAAAGCACGTTGGTGACAACATGGCCATCGTGCTGGATCAGAAGGTGGTGACGGCGCCCGTGCTGAACAGTGCGATTGGCCGCAATGGTCAGATCACCTTGGGCGGCGGCACGCTGCAGGCGGCGCAGGACCTCGCGCTCGTCTTGCGCGCTGGTGCCCTGCCGGTGCCGCTCAAGGTGGCCGAAGTGCGACAGATCGGTGCCAGCCTCGGCAACGACTCCATCAACAAGGGTGTGATGGCGCTGACCGTGGCGTTCGCGCTGGTGCTGGTGATCATGGTGGTGTACTACCGCTTTTCCGGCGTGCTCGCCGTGATCGCGCTGCTACTCTATCTCGTGTACACCCTGGCGATCCTGGCCGGATTCAACGCGGTGGTGACACTACCCGGCCTGGCGGGGTTCGTCCTCTCCATCGGTATGGCCGTCGACAACAACGTGCTGATTTTTGAACGTATTCGGGAAGAGCTCGATCATGGGAAGTCCACGCGGTTGGCCATCGATGAAGGGTTCCGGCACGCGCTGGGAGCCATCATCGATACCTCCGCGGCGACCATTCTTTCCGGTATGGTGCTGTATCAATACGGCACCGGTCCGGTACGTGGCTTTGCCGTTACGCTCATCGCCGGTCTCGTGGCCGCGCTCTTCACGACGATCTTCGTGACCAGGACCTTCTATCTCGTCTGGCTGAACCGCTCGCGCGGCGCACAGGCGTTGAGCATCTGAGGCCACCATGCTGCGCATCTTTCACAATACGACATACGGGTTCGTGCGCTGGTGGCGTGTGGCCGCAGGGCTCACACTGGCGTTCATCTCCTTCGGCTTGATCAGTTTTGCGGTCACCGGTGGCGTCAATTACAGCATCGAGTTTACCGGCGGGACGCTGATGCAGGTGCAGTTCAAGACCCCGCCCGATGTGGCGGAGGTGCGTGGGGCGCTCGACGCCGCCGGCATCACGGGATCGGAAATCCAGCAGTTCGGCGCCAACACCGACTTCACCATCCGGGCACGCGATGAGAAGCAGGTCGAGGCGCAGGCGGCAGGCGCCGAAGGCATCGCCAAGACCATCTCGACCGCGCTCGATACCAAGTTCGGCGCGGGCAATGTCACGGTGGTGCGTACGGAAGCCGTCGGCCCCAAGGTCGGTGCCGAACTGCGCACGGGGGCAGCCATGGCGATGTTGATCGCGTCGATCTTCACGCTCATCTACCTGGCCATCCGGTTCGACTGGCGCTTTGGCCTGGCGGCCGTGTTCTCCACGGCGCACGATATCCTGATCACCCTGGCGTTCATCAAGATCTTCCATATCGAAGTCTCCCTGACCGTGGTCGCCGCCATTCTCACCCTCGTCGGCTACTCGGCCAACGACACGATCATCATCTTCGATCGTGTGCGTGAGAACCTGAAGAAGCCACACAAGGGTGAGTCGCTGTCGCAGATCCTCGACCGCTCCATCAACGAGACGTTGCCGCGTTCCATCATGACGCACGCGACGACCTTCTTAGCCACGCTGGCCCTGCTGCTGCTCGCGGGCGAAGTCATTCGACCCTTTGCCTGGGTCATGTCGTTCGGCGTCGTGATGGCAACCTTCTCCTCGATCTACGTGGCCGGTCCATTGCTCCTCTACATCGAGCATAAGTGGCCACGTCTCGACGACACGGCGACGGCTCGCGCCGTGCGTGCGGGTGCGGCTGTCTCGACCGCCGCCCCCGCCCGTGGTGGGGCCAAGGCTTCGACGCGCTGAACGCTTCCGCCACATTGCAGCGACGATGAGCGAGGTGGCATCGGCCTCCGCATTGGCATTCGCGGACAGTCATGTGCACCTCGCATCGGAGGCCTTCGCGGATGACGTGGAGGCTATCATCGAAGGGGCCCGCGTTGCTGGTGCGCGGGCCCTTGTCTGTATCGGGGAGTCCCCCGCGGCGGCCCTGCGCGCCAGATCCATCGCGGCGCGTCACCCCACGCTCGTCTTTCACACCTGTGGTGTGCATCCGCACGATGCCGCGACCTGGGACGATACCCGCGACGCGGAGGCTGTGCGTGAAGCCGTGGCACTCGGCGCGGTGGCGGTGGGGGAGTGCGGACTCGACTACCACTACGATCATGCCCCACGTGCAACGCAGCGCCGTACCCTCGACGCCCAACTGCGCCTGGCGGCGGAGCTCGACCGCCCCATCGTGCTGCATACCCGTGAGGCGGAAGACGATACCCTGGCCATGCTGCGAGACGCAGAGACTGCCGGCGTCTGCGGCGTGCTGCATTGTTTCACCGGGACACCTGGCCTTGCTGAAGCCGGACTGGCAGCGGGCTGGTTCGTATCGTTCAGCGGCATCATCACCTTCCGTACCTGGACTGACGAAGCGCTGCTCCGCGCCGTGCCCACCGACCGTTTGCTCGTGGAATCGGACGCGCCATATCTTGCTCCGGTGCCGAATCGCGGGAAACGCAATGAGTCCTCCTGGGTACCCTACACCGTGAGGCATCTCGCGGGTGTCCGCGGGAGCACTGTGGCGGAGCTCGCCACCTCCACGCTGCGCAACGCTTGCCGGCTCTTCGCGCTGCCGTCCATTGTGATGGACACGTAAGGCCACGCCACTTGACCCCGATCCCCAACGCCACTCATGACGACCGTAAAGCCGCTCCACACGGACAGTGCCCCCCGGGCCATCGGGCCGTATGCGCAGGCCGTGCGCGCGAACGGATTTCTCTTCACTGCTGGCCAGATCCCGCTCGATCCGGTGAGCATGGAAGTCGTGAGTGAAGAGGTCGGAGCTCAGACGGACCGTGTCCTCGCCAACCTCAGTGCCGTATTGGTCGAAGCCGGCTGCACGTGGAGTTCCGTGGTGAAGACCACAGTGTTCTTGCGCAGCATGGATGATTTCGCTGCTATGAATGAGGTGTACGCGCGGGTGCTCGGAGAGGCTCGGCCGGCGCGTTCCACCGTTGCGGTGGCCGGCCTCCCGCGCAATGTGCGTGTGGAGATCGAACTCGTGGCTGTGCTGCCGGACGCGTGAGGCGGGACATCCGATGGAATCGCGCGGCCATCGCGCGTGCCGCCGCGGCCATGCCCATGCAGGCGGTCGGAGCGGCATGCACGGCGACCTTCCACTCGGCGCTGGGCGTTGTCGGGATCGTCTCCCTGATGGCCGTTCTTGTCGTGGCGACGGCGGCCCTCCCCCGACAGCTGTCTGCACAACAGCGCACGGATACGACCCGCATGCAGCCGCCCTCGGCACAGACACCGCCAGCTACTCCTGCGTCGTCGCCTGGTGTCGCCTTGCAGCCACCTCGTCGGGCCGCGCCGATTGTCCAGCAGCGAGGTCGCGCTCCACTGACGCCCAGGCGCGCATTCCTGTACTCGGCGCTTCTGCCAGGCCTTGGGCAGTCGCGACTCGATCGCGGATCGTCGGGAGCGCTGTTTGCGAGTGTCGAACTGGCGGCGCTCGTGATGCTTCGACGCACCGCCGCCGACGTGCGGGAAGCTCGTCGCTACCTGACGGACACGATTCCCGACGGTTTCCTCGCCTCCTCGGCCGGACCAGAGGCCACGATCACCCCGAGTGGGACCATCGTCGGACCGTACACCAGTGATCTCGTGCGCGCGCGTCGTCTGCACGCCGAGGACTGGATTGCGGTGGTGGCCTTCAACCACCTCTTTTCTGGTGCCGACGCCTTCGTGTCGGCCCAGCTCTGGGACATGCCCGTCCAATTCAGCGCAACGCCCACGCTCCAGGGGCCGATGCTCGTTGTCTCGGTGCGTTTCTAGCCGACGCGAGGACCGGAGTGGTCGGTCGGTATGCGTGACACCGTTCCTGAAAACCCTTCGGCCCGTGACTCCACCTGCCGCCGTTCGATACGCTGGAGAATTGTAGACGGAGCCGTGGCGTTCCACTGACATAGCGCGATGGCATCGTCGTCGATTCGCAGGAACTGACGGTCGAGGTACCATGCCCCCGCGTTGCCATACACGCCGCCTCCCCGTTGCAGCAGCACGGGGACGTGTGAATGCCCGTGCAGGACAAGCTGCGGACCGCCGGAAGCCAGGAGGGCTGCCTCACCCACGGCCAGGAGTCCGGCGCCGCCATCGCGCGCGCGGGCGGACCGGCTCGTGTGGGAGGAGCGCGCCGCAATCCATGTCGCCAGATCCGGGTGCAGCCAGGAGAACGCTGCAATCGACAAGGGGTGACGCAGGACGGTACGCAGCCGGCGGTATGGTGCGTCCTCCCGCACCCTGAGCCCGTCGCCGTGCGCCAGGAGGGTGTCCCACGCGCCAATCCGGTCGCGCCAGGGGGCAAGGGTATATCTGACCCCCGTCTCAGCCTCCAGGGCCGCTCCACCCCAGCAATCGTGATTGCCGCCGGCCCAGAGCACGGGAATGCCGGCATCGTGCAGATCGGCCAGCGCGGCCAGCACCCGGAACCCCACGCGTGGCATCGCGTGGCGCCAGGCAAACCAGAAGTCGAAGAGATCGCCCATGATTACCAGTGAGCCCCCGTACTCCGGAAGCGACCGCAGGAGGCGCAGCAACTCGCGTTCGGCCTCTCGGGGAGCCACACCGAGATGCGCATCTCCGACGACATGACAGGGGGTGGGCAGCACGAGGACAGTCTAACGCGATGGCCCGCAGCGGACAAATTGCCGGCGTCCCGCTGGCCACACATCTTCCCCGCATGTCTCTCGAAACGATTTCTGAACTCCGCGTGCGATACGCCGAGACGGACCAGATGGGCGTGGTCTATCACGCGAACTATCTGGTGTGGTGCGAGATCGGCCGTACGGATTTCATTCGCGCAGCCGGGCGCTCCTATGCGGATCTCGAACGCGACGGGGTGCGCCTTGCGGTCTCGGAGGCCACGATCCGCTATCATGCATCCGCGCGGTACGACGACCAGATTCGCGTGTACACCACGATCGAAACCGTCGGATCGCGCGGAATGCGTTTTGCCTATCGCGTGATGCGCGTGGATGACGGCCAGGAGACGGTGCTGGTACGTGCGACTACATCCCTCGTGTGCACCGGAGCCGATGGACGGCTGTCGACGCTGCCCCGTGATGTCCGTGACTGGCTGGAGACCGCGGCGCATGCCGATGTCCATCGTAGTAGCGCGGCTGCCACGGACGTCGCATCGGCGACTACCCCAGGAGTGGAGTGACCGTGCGAACAGGTCTCGTGTTGATGGTTCTGAGTGTGGCGGGAGGGCTGTTCTCCGCGTGCGCACGCCCTGGGCCCGGCCCAGTGGTGAGCGCGTCAGATGGCGTCGCGAAGGCGACGGCGGAGGGCCCGGTGCGGCGTGAAGCGCGCCTCCTGTCGATGGTCGATCAGCGACAGACTGACACCGTGCTTATTGATGCGTTGCTGCGGGACGAGGATCCCGCGCGCCGAGGGCGCACGGCGCTGGCCATCGGCCAGGTGCGAATCCGGGCGCGGTATCCGACCCTTCGTCGGCTCCTGGTCGACGGCGATACCGGCATCGCCGCCAACGCGGCCTATGCCTTGGGAATCGCGAAGGACACGGCGGCGCTTGTTGCCCTGGCTCGGGCCGTGGCTGGTGCACCGGACCCCGTCGCGCGAGAAGCTGCCTGGTCCCTGGGGGAGATCGGTGAACCCGCGCGCACTGTGCTGGCTGTCGCACTCGGAGAGGGGCAGGCACGACCTCTTGTCTCGAGTACCGCAGCGCAGCGTGCACCGGCCGTACGCGCCGCGCTGCTGCTGGCCACGGCGAAGCTGCGGCCCGCGCCCATCTTGGTTGTGACACCGTGGCTGGCCGATTCCTCGGCGGAGGTGGTGCGTGCGGCAGCGTATGTTGTGGGCCGCTTGCGTGTGAGTGCGGGCGTCCGTGCGGTTCTGGAGGTGCGCGAGCATCACGATGAAGAAGTGCGCCAGCATGTCGCGCGAGCGTTGATGAAGACTACCGTCGGAGATTCGCTGGCCGGTCCGGCGCTAGCCGCGCTGCGTGTGCTGATCCGCGACCGCAGCGAACGCGTGCGGGTGAACGCGGCCCGAAGCCTGGCATCGTTTGGCCCAGTGGTTGCCGATCAGCTGGAACCGCTTTTCAACGACGCTGCCGCCAACGTGCGTGTGGCGATTGCGGAAGTGGCGGGACAGGCGCTGGGTACGGAGCTTTCGCGCTGGCAGCGCGCCTGGGCCGCTGACACCGCGCTGGCTGTTCGACGACTGTTGTTGGGACAGGCCCGTCGACTCGAGCTGCCCCTGGCGCCAGGGATCGAGATTGAATGGGGAACCAGTACCGACTGGCAGTATCGGGTCGCCGCAATCACCGTGGTTGATCGGGAGTCGGTGGTCGCGCGACGCGATACGGCCTTGGCCGTACGCCTCCTGACCGACGGCGATACGCGGGTGCAGCGTGCGGCACGCGCCCGATTGGGACGGCGGGATTCGACGGCTGCTCGGGTTGCCGCGCGTTCCACCACTCCGCGGCCGCGACCTTTGACCGACTACGAAGCGATCGCGCGACAGTATGTGCTGCGTGGCACACCGACCCACGCGTTCATCGATACCGATCGAGGGACGATCACACTCGAACTCTACGGGCGCGATGCGCCGATGGTGGTGGAGGCTTTCGTACGGCTGGCGCAGAACGGCACGTATCGGAACACCTGGTTTCACCGGGTGGTACCCAATTTCGTCGTGCAGGATGGCGATGCAGCCGGTGACGGGTCCGGTGAGGCGGGCTTCACGCTGCGTGAGAGCTGGACACGTCGGCGTCATGAGCGGGGATGTCTCGGCCTCGCCACCGCCGGGCCGGATACCGGAGGGAGCCAGTACTATCTTTGCCACGCATCGCAGCCACATCTCGATGGCGGCTATACCGTCTTTGGCCACGTGGTCGATGGATACGAGGCGATGGATCGCATTGTCCAGGGAGATCGCATGCTTCGAATCCGGGTTCCGTGATGGGACGGGTGGTCTTGGGTGGTATGCTGACCGCGGTGTTTTTCGGCGTCTTTGCGGCCTGCACGCCGAAGGCACCGCCCCTGGCAGGCACGCCGCTGCCGGCTCGCTTGCCGGTGTTGTCGATCGAGGACCGTCCCCAGGTTCTTCAGTTCACCTGGACCTACAAGGACGAGACCTTTGAAGCCAAGGGAGATGGGGCCGTGCGCGCGGAGGGCCCCGACCGGGCCCGACTGGATTTCTTTCTCCGCAATGGCATGGCCGGGGGGGAGGCCATTCTGATTGGAGATTCGCTGGTCACGCCGGGTGCGGATTTCGTGAAGCGGCTTCTGCCACCCCTGCCCCTCCTGTGGGCCTCGTTGGGACGTCTCGCCGTGCCCGCCACTCCGGATACCGTCGTACGTCAGGACGGCGCTATCCTGCGCGCCGATCTCGGCCAGTTCAAAGGAACCGATGCCTCGGGGGCGGACGGCCGAGCATGGCGCCTTTCCATCGTCGGGGCCGACCTGCAGCGCCTGGAACGCATCGAAGGTGGGAACGTGGTGGAGTGGCTCGATCGTCAACGCGGCACCGACGGGCAGTGGCGCGTGCAGTATGTTCATGAGCGCGGCAAACGTCGTCTGACGATCGTCGTGCTGGAAACCACGTTTGTCGAGGGGTTTGATGCAGCCATCTGGCGTCGATCGTAAGGCGCACCCTATCTCCCGTCGCGTATTCTGGCGAGTCACGGCCGGCGCGCTGGCGACGGTCTCGCTCGCCACGCTGCCCGCGTGTTATCGCTTCTCAGGGGGTGGCGGACTGCCGCGAAATATCAAGACCGTGGCAATCCAACCTTTCGACAACCAAACCGCGTCGCCCGAGTTGCAGCGTGATGTCTTTGAGGAACTGCGCAAGGTGTTGCGGGATCGACTGAATCTGCGCGAGGCTCCGGAGGCGCGTGCGGATCTCGTGGTTCGGGGAGTGATCGCGAAGTACGATGTCGACTTGCCGGCCGGCGCGAGCGCCGACGGCCGTCAAACGACGACCAACCGACGGCGCCTGCTGCTCTCGCTCGACATTGAGATCATCGAACAGGCAACGGGACGGGAACTGCTCAAGAAATCCGGTATGCAGCGGGAGGGGCAGTATGCGGAAGGGTCGGAGAAAACAGGACGCCGCAATGCGATCGAGAGCCTCATGAGCGACATCATTGAGGGGCTGCAGTCTCAATGGTGAGCTCGGAGGAGGGAGATGGCACACCGCGGCATCCCGAAAGCAAGGTCATGAGTTGGGACGTCGCTGCGGCATGGCGTGCAGGGATTCGAGGGGCTGTGGTGTTCACCAACGGTGTGTTCGATCTCCTGCACCCCGGGCATATTCGGGTTCTCGACCGCGCTCGGCGTGAAGGCGCCGCTCTCGTCGTGGGGCTCAACAGCGATGCCTCGGTGCAACGTCTCAAGGGGCCCACGCGCCCGGTGCGTCGGACGGCGGAACGGGCGATGGTGCTTGCGGGGCTCGAATCGGTGGATGCGGTGGTGGTGTTCAGTGAGGACACACCACGCGCACTCGTCGAGTGCCTGCAGCCGGATGTTATCGTCAAGGGTGGCGACTATGCGCCAGAAACCATCGTTGGAGCAGATGTTGTGACGGCACGCGGGGGTCGCGTCGTCGTCGTCCCGCTGGTTGAGGGACAGTCCACCACTTTGATCATCGAGCAACTGCGTGTCTGAGATGTCTGCTTCCCTCGCGCGCATCGAGCGCTCGAATGACTCGCTTCGAACCGTGACACTCGAACGGGGCGCCGTCCGGTATGCCGAAGGGTCCTGTCTGGTGTCATTCGGAGGCACGCAGGTGCTCTGCGCGGCTTCGGTCGAGACAGGCGTGCCGGGCTGGAAGAAGGGCAGCGGGGAGGGGTGGGTCACGGCAGAGTATGCCATGCTGCCGCGCGCGACGCGTACGCGATCCTCGCGGGAACGGCAGCAGCTTGGCGGTCGCACACAGGAGATCCAGCGGCTCATTGGACGATCCGTCCGCGCGATGCTCGATGACTTTCACTTCGGCGAGTTCACCATCAAGGTGGATTGTGACGTGCTGCAGGCCGATGGCGGGACGCGCACCGCGGCGATCACCGGCGCCTGCGTGGCCGTGCAGGATGCCTTTGCCTGGATGGTGACGACGGGGCGGATCAGCGCCTCGCCGGTGAAGCGGCGTGTTGCGGCCGTTAGCGTTGGCGTGGTGGATGGGATGGTGCGTCTCGACCTCGACTACGAGGAAGACGTGCGTGCAGCGGTGGACATGAACGTCGTCATGAGCAGCGAAGGTCGGTTTGTGGAGGTGCAGGGGACTGGAGAGCACGGCACGTTCGCGCGGGAGGAACTCGATGCGCTACTTGCCTCCGCGGTTGCAGGCATCGGGATACTGCTTGACGAGCAGGCGCGCGTTCTGGGCCTCGCGACACCTCGGTGAGTGCGGAGCGGGTGGCAGCGTCGGTGCTGTTGGCGACTCGCAGTGTGGGGAAGGGCCGGGAGCTGCTGACCTTGTTGGCGGAGGCCGGCATTACGGCCGAGACCCTGAGGGATGCCGGCATCGAGGAGACGCCGGAGGAGGCGGAGCTCGAGGTCCACGCCACATTCGCGGAAAACGCACTGGCCAAGGCGCTGTGGTTCGCGGAGCGGAGTGGGCGTGTGGTCGTGGCTGACGATTCCGGATTGTGTGTCGATGCACTCGACGGTCGCCCCGGGGTATACAGCAAGCGGTGGAGCGGGCGCAGCGACCTGGGCGGAGCGGCATTGGATACGGCGAACAATCAGCATCTGCTTCGCGAGCTTGAGAAGGCAGCGGAGCGCGGGCGACCTGAACGGACGGCGCGGTATGTGTGTGCAGTGGCCTGCGCGTGGCCCGCGGCGGGGACGGGCGCGCTCGGCCAGCCGATCATCGTGTTGGGCGAAAGTGTCGGAACGATCCTGAGCGTGCCGCGAGGCAGCGGGGGATTCGGGTATGACCCCTGGTTCTCATCGCCAGCGCTAGGGGGGCGCACCTTTGCCGAGGTCAGCCGTGAGGAGAAGGCTTTGGTGAGCCATCGTGGAGTGGCGTTTCAGGCATTCCTCCGGGAGGTCGCCGCCCGCGGACTTTTCGAGCGAGTGAACCAACCCCCGCCAAGCGGTTGACCTGACCAAGCTGTGAGGATATACTGCGCGGCTCCTGATGTACGGGGCGTAGCGTAGCCCGGTATCGCGCCTGCTTTGGGAGCAGGAGGTCGCCGGTTCGAATCCGGCCGCCCCGATCGGTTGTTTTGGCCCGAAGCGTGATGCGTGCGAATTGCTCGCGCGTGGCGTATGCGGGCGGAGGTGCAGGGCCTGTTCGCGGGATGTGGCGGGCTGCGGAAGCGGTAGGGTAGCAAGGTGCCCGGCAGGGTGACCAGTTGCGATGGGTAGGCGCCAGTAGCTCAGATGGATAGAGCGGCAGCCTTCTAAGCTGTTGGTCG
>CAZPJX010000059.1:0-18050 GCA_964586985.1 uncultured Gemmatimonas sp.
GCCTGGGTCCCCGTGGGAAGTACCATCCTGCCCAATCGGCATGGCTCCGCGCCGGGTATCTGGCTGGAAGACGACCAGGGACGATGGGTGGCCATGTTTCCCGGTGTTCCGCGCGAACTGCGCGGCATGCTGGCTGATACGCTTATTCCGCGACTGCGGGATCGCCTGCCCATGGATGGTCCGGTGATCCGCACACGCACACTGCGCACGACCAGCATCGCGGAATCGGTACTTGCTGATCGACTTGGCGAGCTGGCGCGCGGCGTCGATGGTTTCCCACTCGCATTCCTTCCCGGAAACGATGGGGTCGACCTGCGCCTGACCTCCTGGTCGCTCCCGCTCCGTGATGCGGATACCGCGCTGGCGTCCGCAACCGCGCGCATGCGTGAGGCCATCGGTCCCTATGTCTACGGCGAGGGTGGCGACGACCTCGCTGCATTGATGCTGGCGGCCTGCGATGCGCGAGGGCTGACCATCGCCGTCGCAGAAAGCTGCACTGGAGGCATGCTCGGGCAGCGGTTGACAGCCATCCCCGGATCGAGCAGATCGGTATTGGGTGGCGTGATTGCGTACGCCAATGAGGTAAAGGTTCGGGAATTGGATGTCCCCCCCGCAGTGCTCGAGGCGCACGGGGCTGTGAGTCAGGAGGTGGCGCGGGCGATGGCATCGGGTGTCCGTCGCCGATTCGGCGCGGGTCTCGGCATCGGCATCACCGGGATCGCCGGACCCGATGGCGGCACCTCCGAGAAGCCCGTGGGGACGGTATGGGTCGCGGTCGATCTTTCAGGAGAAGTTCGTGCGCGGCGCGCACTGCTTTCCGGCAACCGGGCGGAAATTCGCTATAGGGCCTCCCAACTGGCTCTCAATCGACTGCGGATGATGCTGGCCGGGCGAGCGGACGACGCGGGGGCCTGAACCCTCGCTATCTTGCAGGGAGCCCGTTCGGACCCGTTTCAGGGTTCAGTACCGGCTCCCCTTCGGGAACCTTTGCGGGACCTCTCCGTAAGGTTCGTATGCACTGTCGACACACTTGCCATGACTGATCCGAACGTGACGGGGGCGGAGGCGCCTCGTGATCCCCTCATTGATGCACAGCCGTCGGTCGAATCGCCCGAGGTCGTTGATGATCCCCAGCGCGAACTCGATGACGCGAAGGACAAGTATCTGCGTCTGGCGGCCGAGTTTGAGAACTTCCGCCGCCGTGCGGTAAAGGAACGCCAGGAGGCGGGCTGGAGGGCCCAGGGAGAGCTCGTGCGGGGGATTCTCGATTCGCTGGATGATCTCAATCGAGTGGCCCAGCTCGATCCGAGCACGGTCGATACGGCGAACATCGTCGAGGGAGTCGGGCTCGTCGAGCGGAAGCTGCTCAAGTCGCTCGGTGGGCACGGTTTCGAACAGGTCGACCCTACGGGGCAGCGCTTCGATCCGGCCTTGCATGAGGCGGTGAGCACCACAGTGGCGCCTCTGCCTGAGGAGGACGGGATCGTCGCGCTCTGCTTTCAGGTGGGCTATGTGATCAATGGGCATGTGCTGCGACCCGCCCGCGTGGTGGTCAAGCAGTGGGCCGGCGCCTGAGCCAGCGAGCTGCGTAAAGGGTCCTGACGCTCGGATATCCTGCGCTGCAATAGTCTCTTCTTCGTCAACACTCGTCGTTACACTCACGGTCACGACATCCGTCATACATGGCCAACGGCACCGACTACTACGCAGTCCTCGGGGTTTCGTCGAATGCAACATCCGACGAAATCAAGAAGCAGTATCGGCGGCTCGCGAAACAGTATCATCCGGACGCGAATCAGAACGACCCCAAGGCTGCTGAGCGTTTCAAGGAGATTTCCGAGGCGTACAACGTCATTGGGGATACCGAGAAACGGAAACAGTACGACGACATGCGCCGGTTGGGTGCGTTTGGAGGCGCAGGCGGGTTTCGCCCCGGTGCCACCCGCGCCTCGTCTCGGCCGGGTGGCTTTGGCAGCACCGGACCAGGGCAGGCGGGTGCTGGTACCTTCACCGATTTTGATGTCGGTGGCCTCGGCGGACTCGGTGATCTGTTCTCGTCGATGTTCGGTGGCAGTGGAGGGCGGGCCCGGAACAAGGGTCCGGAGCGCGGGCAGACGGTGGAGCAAACGGTTGCCGTGCCATTCCGCGTCGCCGCAACTGGCGGCAAGGTCACCGTCGAGATCGAGGTGAACGAGGAGTGCAGCGTCTGCCACGGCAACGGTGCCGCCCCGGGTGCGCAGCTCACGCCGTGTGCAGAGTGTGCGGGACGCGGGGTCATCTCGTTCGGGCAGGGGAGTTTCGCCGTGAATCGCCCATGCCCGGTGTGCATGGGGCGAGGCTCTGTTCCCACCGAACGCTGCCCGGCCTGTACCGGCAGCGGAGAGCGGCGTGTGCGTCGCAAAGTGTCCATTACCGTACCCCCCGGCGCGGAGTCGGGGCACCGGGTTCGCCTCCGCGGACAGGGCGGAAAGGGCTCCGCCGGAGGGCAGGCGGGAGATCTGGTCATCACGTTCGATGTTCAACCCGACCGCTTCTACAAACGCGATGGGCTCGATTTGATTGCCACCGTTCCCATCAATGTGGCGCAGGCGGCGTTGGGTTCACGCATCAGTGTGCGCACGCTGCAGGGGAAGAAAGTGGCGCTGCGCATCCCCGCTGGTACCTCGTCCGGCAAGCGCTTCAGAATCTCCGGGCAGGGCGTAGAGCGAGATGGAAAGCAGGGTGATCTGCTCGTCGAGATCACAATCACCGTGCCCGACACGCTAAATGAGGCTCAGGAGAAGGCGATGCGGGAATTTGCCGAGGCGAGCGGCCTCAAGTACTGAACGGGAAAGCTGCTGGTACATTTCCCCGGTAGGGTTCGAGCATTCACTGCGCAGCGTTCGAGGAGGCATATCTGTGCGGAGTACCCTTGGGACGCTGCGTTCGGTGGTATTGCTGGGCCTGGGCTGTGCATTGCCGGTCATCGTGCAAGCGCAGGCCGGCGAGCTGCCGAACCATGAACATCGAGGCGCATCCGATGCCTCCTGGCAGTTCGAGCAGTGCATGGGTGGCGTCACCTATGGAGCCCCTCTCAAGTGGGCACTCTCGTACGGCATGGGCATGGTGCGTGAGTCTTCCACACACGATTTCTGCGTGCTGGGTGCCGCCAAGATCGGATTCGGTGGTGCAGGGTTCGCCACGGGCCTCGCGAGTTCGCTCGGCCCATTCGGCAGCGGCGTGGCGGTGACGGGGGGCGTACTGCGTACCTTCAATGATCCAATGGGCGCGCTTGCCAAACGTACGTTTGTTGGTGGCTCCGTGCACATCTGGCCGTTGCTCGGACTGGGCGGAGAAATTGGCATGTATCGCCGAATGGGCAGGGATGCCGCCGGTACCGCGCATGGGCGCGGCCTTCTGGTCTGGTCTGTGGGATTCGGATTCTGACCTGACGCAGGCCCCGCGCGGCGTATAGGTTCGCCGCCTATGGTCCCCGTGCAAATTACCGAGTTGGGTGAGCGTTCGCCCCCGCCCCCGCCCCCACGCACTCCACAGCGCTCCCGATGGATTCTGCCGCTGCGTTCGCAGGGTGTGCAGGTGACACTGGGCCTGGTACTGGGTCTGGTGTTGGGCATGCTGCTCTCGCGCGAGGCGGCTCCGTCGGCGGCGACGGCCTCCGTGATCGGTGTGCTCGACACCATCGGTACGGGATGGATCAATGCCGTGCGCATGACGGTGATCCCGCTGGTGGTGCCACTGTTGATCGTCGGTGTGGCCGGTGGTGGGGATCTTTCCATGACCGGACGCGTGGGGGCGCGCGCCTTCGGCTGGATGATGGTGCTCCTTATCGCCTGTGCGGTCGTTTCGACGGTCGTATCCCCGATCTGGTTTCAATCATTGCATCTGGACCCGGCGGCGACCGCCAGATTGCGGGCAACGGCAACGATCGACATGCCGTCATCGGAGGCGTTGTCGCTGCGCACCTGGGTCCTGAGTCTCATCCCCCTCAGTCCCATCAAGGCCGCTGCCGAAGGGGCGTTGCTGCCCGTCGTGCTCTTTACACTGCTCTATGCCTTCGCACTTGGCCGCGTGGATGAGGCGCAGCGACACGCGCAGCTTGAGTTTTTTCGGGGCATGGGGAACACCATGCTGGTGATGGTGCGCTGGGTGCTGGCGATCGGATGGCTTGGCATCTTCGCGCTCGCCACCGTACTGGGGCAGAAACTCGGTGCGTCGGCCCTTGGTGCGATCGGTTTCTACATCATGGTGATCATCGTGCTGCACGTCGTGGCAATGGCGGCCATCTATGCTGCCATCGCCATGAATGGCCGCGTGCCGGTGCGGGCATTCGCACGCGCCCTGCTTCCCTCTCAGGCCGTCGGGATGGGGTCCCGCAGTTCCCTTGCGGCATTGCCCGCAATGGTGAAAGGGGCCACGGACGTACTGCGGCTGCCATCGACGGCCACAGGCTTCGTGCTTCCGCTCTGCGCGAGCGTGTTCAAGCTCACGGCCGCGATCTACTGGCCGGTGGGTGCGCTATTCATCGCCAAGCTCTACGGAATCGACCTGCCAACGAGCAGTCTCCTCCTGGTCGCGGCGTCGAGCGTGGTGTTGAACTTCAGTACGCCTGGAATCCCGAGCGGCGGGATGCTGCTCCAGGTGCCACTCTACGCGAGCATCGGCCTGCCGGTCGAGGGCATTGGCATTCTGATCGCACTCGACACTCTGCCCGATATGCTCAAGACGCTCTTGAATGTAACGGCAGATATGTTCGTGGCCGTGATGACGGTACCGACCGCATTCCGCGCTCGATGACTCCGCCACCGAGCACGACCCCGTTATCGTAGAGCACGAGGGATTGCCCGGGGGAGATGGCCTGAATCGGTTCGTCGAGAGCGAGCTCGATATGCACCTCGTCGAGTGCCACGATCGTGGCCGGTGACGGGCGTGCCCGATTGCGGACCTGCACCTGCACCTGGTTGCCAATGGCTGGGGGCTCGGCGAGCCAGTTGAGCTCACGCGCCTCCAGGCCGCGTCCCAGCAGTGCCTCGCGTGGGCCAATCACCACGGCACGCTGCTCAGGTATGATCTCGACCACGAACATTGGCACGGCAAATCCACCGGGGAGGCCCTTGCGTTGTCCAACGGTGAAGCGCGCGAAGCCCTGGTGCTCGCCGATTACTTCTCCGCTGATCAGCTGCAGCGGACCGGACTGCAAGGCGGGAGCCTGCTCGCCAAGGTGTTCGGCCAGCACGCGCACGTGATCTCCGTCAGGCACGAAACAGATGTCCTGACTCTCGAACTTCTCGGCGGTCCGTAGGCCGAAGCGCCGCGCAATCCCGCGCGTCTCCGCCTTTGTCTGTGCCCCGATGGGCAAGACCAGGCGATCCAGCACCGACCGATCGATGCCCCAGAGGAAATAGCTCTGATCCTTTGCCTCGTCGAGCCCTCGGACCATGACGGCCCGACCCTGTCGATGCCCGATACGCGCGTAATGACCTGTCGCGAGCCACGGTGCGTCGATGGCATCGGCCTTGTGCAGCAGATCGCGGAACTTCGTGAAGGTGTTGCAACGCACGCAGGGAATGGGCGTTCGTCCGCGGGCGTACTCCTGCACGAAGTCTTCGAGCACGTCGTGCCCAAAATGATCGACGAGATTCGTGACATAGTGCGGGATGCCGAGCGTGTCACACACGCGTCGGGCGTCACTGGTGGCGTCGAGCGAACAGCAGGGGCGGTCGGGGACGTCGGCACCGTCGGCATGTAGCTTCATGGTCACACCAACGACATCGCAGCCGTGCTCCATGAGCAGCGCTGCAGCGACGGATGAATCCACACCGCCGCTCATGGCGACAAGCACTCGCTCTCCCTTGGGGGGAAGCGCCGCTATCGTCAGGTCCGCCGCCTGTCCGCTGCGAGAGTCAGCGGTTGGCACGATCGAGGGCACGAGGGAGCCGGTCGTCAAAAATCGACGATCGCAAACGCCTGACTGCCGGCTCCCGAAGCCGATGTGCCGCGGGCTTTCGCCGCCAGTGAGGCGATCACGTCGACGGTGCGATCCACACAGGCCTCATCGCTGAGCGCGCCGAAGGAAAGACGGAGCGCCGCATTCGCCTGCGTCACCGGGATGCCCATGGCCGAAAGCACGTGGGAAGCGGAAACACTCCCACTCTGGCAGGCTGATCCCGCACTGCAGGCGATGCCCTGGAGGTCCAGGGCCATCAACAGCGATTCGCTGTCGGTGCCGGGGATGGCGAGGTTGCTGATGTGCGGGGCGCGGGATGCGTGCTCACCATGAAAAATCACGTCGGGAATGCGCATGCGCAGTGTCGCCTCGAAGCGGTCGCGGAGTAATCTGAGGCGCGTACCTTCAGTGGCGTGCTCGGCGATCACCAGCTCTGCCGCTGCGGCAAGGCCCACGGCAAACGCGACGTTCTCCGTGCCTGGACGTCGTCCGCGATCCTGTGATCCACCGTGAAACAGCGGTTCGAGTTCGGTCTCACGTCGAATGTAGAGGGCACCGATACCCTTCGGTGCACCCAGCTTGTGCCCCGAGAGTGTGAGGAGATCGAAAGGCGTCCGACGGGCGTCGACGGCCACCTTGCCGAAGGCCTGAACGGCGTCGGTGTGGAAGAAGCCTCCCACGTGCTTCGCTGCATCGATGAGCGTGGGGATGTCTTGTACGACCCCGATTTCGTTGTTGACCCACATGACGCTGGTGAGCGCCACCTGATCATCGAGCAGCGTGCGAAAATGCTCGAGGTCGACGACCCCATCGGAGTTCACGCGGGCCAGTCGTTCCTCGCCGCCTTCGCTGGCCACCTGGTGCACTGCGGCGAGTACGGCCTTGTGCTCGATGGGCGTCGAGATGACGGCCGTCCGCCCACTCGCGCGCTGTGACCGGAATGCGCCGAGGATGGCGTAGTTGTCGCCCTCAGTGCCACCGGAGGTGAAGCAGATCTCGTCGGGGAAGGCCCCAATGCAGGCGGCGAGCCGTTCGCGGGCCTCGTCCAGCGCCACACGAGCCTCCCGACCCCAGCGGTGGACGCTGCTGGGGTTTCCGAAACGCGGACCAAAAAATGGCTGCATGGCGGCCATGACCTCGTCGCGCACGGGCGTGGTCGCGGCGTGGTCGAGGTACACGGGCTGATTCATCCCAGTAAATTAGGGGAGCGGACCGGCCAGAGGCACCCACAGGCGGCCCCCAGGCGGTCCCCACGCACAGCTCCGTTCACCCCGATTCTGGCACGCCTCCCCGCAATTGTTCGCCACCTGCATTCATTGCACGACCGACCTCGGCCGTAACGAAGCATTTGAAGGGTTCCCGGTCGGAACGCGGCTGGCCTTTGATGGGCAGCGTGGGCGTTTGTGGGTTGTATGCCGAAGCTGCGGCCGATGGAACCTTTCGCCACTCGACGAGCGCTGGGAAGCCATTGAGGCCATGGAGCGGCGGTACCGGGATTCGCGCCTCAGGGTCAGTACCGACAACGTGGGATTGGCACGCCTGCGCGAAGGTGTGGATCTCATCCGGATTGGCGAGCCTCAGCGTCCGGAGATGGCGGCCTGGCGATATGGCGATCAGTTCGGGCGGCGGCGAAGACGGCAGATGTTGGTCACCGGCACGGTCTTGGGCAGTGCGGCGGCCATTGTGGGGGGCATGGTCGCGATTGGTGTGTCGGTTGGCAGTTTCGCCGGATTGTACGCGAATACCGGCATGTGGGAGGCCCTGATCCACGGTCGCCAGAAGACCTCCATCGGCAAGGTGCCACTCCCTGGGGGGCGGCTGGTCGATGTGCAGCGGCGACACGCACGCATGAGCGCCTTGGAGAATATTGAGCCCGATGCGCCCCTACGCCTGCGTCTTGAACATACGGAGGGGTCGACGGTCCTGGAGGGTGAAGACGCCATTCGGGTCATTCGCCGGCTGATGCCGACGGTCAATCGGTTTGGCGGCTCGTCTGCAAGTGTTCAGCACGCGGTACGACTACTGGACGAAGCGGGCTCCCCGCAGGATGTCCTCCTGCGAGCTCAACACCGATTCGGCTGGCGACCTGGGGAGAAACTGTGGCGCACCCCCATGATCCAGGGCAACGGCAGACAGCCGGTACAGGCGCTGCCCGGCACGCTGCACTCCCTCAAGGTTGAGGAACGTCTGGCCATCGAGATGGCGGTACACGAGGAGAGCGAGCGCCGAGCCATGGCGAGCGAACTGCAGTCGTTGGAACAGGCATGGCGCGACGCGGAGGAGATCGCGAAGATCGCGGATGACATGTTTACGCCCGCGTCGATCACCTCGCGTTTGGAGGCGTTGCGGCGTTTACGCTGAGCGACCCGCGCCTCTGAGCAGGGCGCGCACGGGAGCAGCGTCTGCACCGATCACCGCCAGTGGCGGTGCAACGAGCTCGTAGAGCCCGTCGGGAATACCTCTCAGGTCGAGATTCTCGAGCACGAAGGCACCGCGACCAAGCACGGCATGATGGACCTCGAGGGCCTTGCTGTGCCTACGATCGACGCTTGGTGCATCTACCCCCCAGAGCCTCACGCCTCGATCGACGAGCCAATGCGCGGCACGGGACGTGAGTGCGGGCCAGTCATCGGGGAACTGCCCCTGGGCAACACTGTAACCCGTGCGCAGCAGCAGGCGCGAGACCGCACGTTCTCCAACCACTGAATGGAGAAGGTCGTCGAGCAATACCTGATCGATGTCGCTGTCTATCGCATGCGCGGGGGGGAGGTGCAATACGACGGACTCGCCCACGAAGGCTCCTGGTTCGAGCGCATAGGAGGCGGGCCATGCTGAATGCACATGCACCGGGGCATCGGCATGTGTGCCGACATGCAGCGATGTCGTGATCGCCGCGAGATTGACGCTTTCACCGTCCTCGCGGCGCAGCGTCCAGCCACAGGTGAAGGGATGGTCGCCGGGCCATTCGGGTGTAGCCTTCCCGAGTGGAATGGAGATATCGTGCCACATGGTGGTGCGTCCGTGCAGTCAGAGGGCGATCAGAACGTCGAGACCACGAGGCTGGTCACGTCGTCCACACGCATGGTTTCCTCGGTGAAGAATGGCTCGGCGTACTGGGTGCGGATCAATGAGCCGTAGTGTGCGGCGTGATGCCGAACGACGTCGTAGAGCGGCTCTCCGTTCGGGTACACCTCACCGGCCTGTGTCGCCTCATCGAACTGGGAGCCAAAACACTTGATCGCGTTCAGCTTGCGCTCGAACTGTGCGGTGATGTCCACCGCGAAGGTCGGCTTCACGTAGTCTTCACGATAGGCGATGACGTGCAGCAGCTTGAATGGCCGAAATGCGGGGTGCTCGCCGGGTGCGTACTTCGCGAGGCCGCTCAGGAAGCAGGCGTCGCGGACCAGCTCCGTGGTGCGCCGGTGATCGGGGTGGCGGCCACGCATGGCGGGAGCAATGACAACGCGCGGCCGAAGGGCGCGCAGCATCTGGACGAGACGAGCCCGGGTCTGGTCATCGTTGGTGATACCAGCATCGGGGAGGCCCAGATTCTCACGCACCTGAATGCCCAGCACCCGCGCGGACGCCTCAGCCTCCGCAGCGCGCAGCTCGGCGGACCCTCTCGTTCCCATCTCACCCTGCGTGAGATCGAGAATGCCGACCCGACGGCCGTCATCCACGGCCCTGATCAGCGTCCCTCCACAGGTCAGTTCCGCGTCATCACGGTGTGGCGCAATGGCCAGCAGATCGAGAGGCAGGACAGAAGACATGGTGGAACGTACGCCGCTGTCCGGAACGATGGAAGCGACGTCAGAGCCAATCCCGGGGGGTGAGCATGGCCATGAGGCGACCTTCGAAAGTCGCAGGCGCATACTGTGCGTCGTACTGCCACGCAGCGAGTGGTGGGAGGCTCATGAGTACGCTTTCGACACGGGCATCGGTCTGCAGGCCGAAGGTCGTGCCGCGATCATGCACGAGGTTGAACTCCACGTACCGACCACGTCGCACGAGTTGGAAGGCGCGTTCCGCCTTCCCCCACGGCTCGCTTCGCCGGCGCTCCACGATGGGTCTGTACGCTGCGGGGAGCACGCGGGCGACATCCGTCACGAAGGAACGGACCTGGGAATCATCAAGGCCGTGTGTCGAGTCGTCGGGTCGCAGATGGTCGAAGAAGATCCCGCCGACACCACGTGGCTCGTGGCCGCGATGGGTGTTGACGAAATAGGCGTCGCACCACTGCTTGAAGTCTGGATAGAACGCGGGGTGGTACCGCTGGCACATCTCAGCGAGCGCCCGGTGGAAATCGCGCGGGTCTTCCTCGTGCGGGTAGAAGGGTGTCAGATCGGTGCCACCACCGTACCAACGGTCGGTGAGTCGACCCTGTGCATCGGTGAGCTCGAAGTACCGGACATTGAGGTGTACCGTGGGGACCATCGGGCTTCGGGGGTGCACCACGAGGCTCACACCCGTGGCGAAGAACTGCGTGGTGCCCACACTGGCTCCGGTCCCTCCCAGGCGTTGTGCCGCTGCCGGCGGAAGGACTCCCATGACGACGGAGCGATTGATGCCGGCCTTCTCGAACGTCGTGCCTTCGCTGAGCACCCTGGCATGACCGCCGCCGCCGCCAGGCCGCTCCCAACGATCTTCCTGAAACGCGCTGCCCTGATCGAGGTGCGTGAAAAACGCGGTCAACTCGTCGTGCAGGGTCTCCATCAGTGCGGCGATATACGCCCGCCGCGTGCTCGATGCGGAGTTGGATGCACCGGTGATCTCGCGTCCGGCTTCGTCACTCAGCGGCATGCGGCGATGCGCTCTGGTGTCCATTCCCACTCCCTGACAGCTTCCACAAAGGCCTGGGCGTGAGCAGGTGGAATATCGGGAAGAATCCCATGCCCCAGATTGGCGATGTGGCCGGTGGGACCGAACTGCTGGATCATCGCCTGGGTGCGGGTGCGGATCTCATGCGGTGGTGCATAGAGTGCGCAGGGATCAAGATTGCCCTGCACGGCGATGGGGAGAGACGAGAGCTGCGCGCGGGCATCGCCGGCTGCCGTGTGCCAATCAATCCCAATGGCATCGGCGCCGGTCGCCTCGGCGATCTCCTGCAGGGCCCAGCCGGCGCCCGGTGCGAATACGATGACCGGCGCACCGGCCGTACGCGCGCGTCGTGCGGCTTTCGCGAGATAGGGAAGGCAGAATCTCCGGAACTCCTCGGGGGCTAGGGCTCCTGCCCAGGAATCGAACAGCTGCACGACCTGTGCCCCGGCCCGCACCTGTGCGACGAGAAAGTCGCCCACGGCAATCGCGAGCCGATCGAGCAGGGCGTGGGCCATATCCGGTCGTTCAAACAGCATGCGCTTGGCCACCGCGAACTGCTTGGAACCTCGGCCTTCCACCATGTACGCTGCCAGAGTCCATGGGGCGCCCGCAAACCCGATGAGCGGCACCCGGCCCTCGAGCGCACGGCGTGCCATGCGCAGCGCATCAAGCATGAAACAGAGCTGGTCTTCAGGGACCACGGGACGCAGAGTCTCGACATCACCGCGTGTGCGCAGTGGCGTGGGAAATTGCGGGCCAATGCCTTCATCAAGCGTCAGATGCATTCCCATCGCTTCAGGGATGATCAGGATGTCACTGAAGATGATCGCGGCGTCCACACCGACCAGATCTACTGGCTGCAACGTGACTTCAACGGCCAGCTCAGGCGTTCGGCACATCGTCAGGAAGTCTGCCTTCGCGCGAATGGCCCGGTACTCCGGGAGATAGCGTCCGGCCTGGCGCATCATCCAGACGGGAGGGCGCGCGACGGGTTCGCGGCGAATGGCGCGCAGCAGGAGATCGTTCATCTGGCAGACGGGAGTGTCGTGGAACGCCGGGGCGTTCATCGGGCAGGTGCGAAGCGGACCAGACTGCAACCTACGCGCGGGAACGGTGCGGGCATCCTCCGCATCTCTACGGAGGGCACTGGAGCGGGGCGGGGCAGGGCGCGGGAGGAACGGGGCGGACCGCTCAGCTATTCATGCCGTAGAGCCGCTATGGGGTCCATGGCGGCGGCGCGCCTGGCGGGGATCATGCCGAAGACCATACCGATAGTGACCGACACCATTACGGCCACCACGGTGAGCAGGAGTGGCACCGGGGCGTCAATGTTCATGGCCAAAGAGACGAGACGGCCGAACAGCAGGCCCACGACGATCCCCAGCACGCCGCCGATGCCAGTGAGCGTCGAAGCCTCTACGAGGAATTGCAGCAGGATATCGCGACGGCTCGCGCCAAGTGCCTTTCGCACGCCGATCTCCCGGGTGCGACTTGTCACGGAAACGGTCATGATGGCCATGACGCCGATTCCGCCGACCAGCAGGGCCACGCCGGAGAGGACGATCATTACGAGGAAGAAAATCCCCGTCATGTTGTTGAACGTGTCAAGGATCTGATCCTGCGTGATCAGGTCGAAGGTGCTGCCGTCGGCGGGGCGCAGCCGGCGCAGCTCACGAAGGGCCATGGTGACGGCGCCCTGTGCATCTTCAACGGAGACGCCAGCACGCGGCTTGACGGGGATCCAGAGTGCATTCGTGCGATCGAGCGTGAAGTGGCGATCCATGAACCGGAACGGCACGATGGCACCCACGGATTGTCCCGGCGGCGAAAAAATATTGGCGGGTTCGCTCCAGACGCCGATGACGGTGAGCGGACGCCCGCCGATCTGCACCATCCGATCGAGTGCCTGCTCTCGCCCGAAGAGGCGGCGGGCGGTTTCGTCCTCCAGGACCACGACCGGTGCACTGCCTTCCAGTTCAACGTGCGTGAACCAGCGACCCACCGTGAGCTCCCCGCCTTGAATGCGGGAGAATCCGTCGTCGGCACCGAAGACGGCCATGGGTTGCGTCCGGACACCGACCACTTCGATACGGGCCAAGGCCTGAGCCCAGAGCGATGCATAAGCGATCTCCGGGAGGCTGCGAAGACGCGCCGCTTCGGCTTCCGAGAGATCAGGGCGGATCCGCACGTCGCGTGGCAGGTTCTCCGGATTGAGTGGCGTCTGTGAAAACTTCTTCATCACATAGAACGTCGTCGGGCCGGCGACTTCAATGGTGTTCACGATTTGGTCGCGAATGCCCTGGACGATGGCTGCCATCGCCATCACGGTGGCCACGCCGATGACTACACCGAGTATGGTGAGCGCGGAGCGCAACTTGCTCACCCGCAGTGCGTCGATGGCGATACGGATGTTCTCCGTCATGTCTCGGCGCGCATGGCGGTGATGGGATCCATCCGTGCGGCACGGGACGCTGGGTAAACGCCAAAGAGCACACCAATGCCTGCACCCAGGGCAAGTGCCGCCGCGATGCTCCACGCACTGACGCGGGCGGGTAGTGGAGATACCGCGGAGATCACGAGCGCCAACAGCCAGCCCGACAGCACACCCAGGAGGCCACCGCAGGTCGCCAACGCAATCGACTCGATGAGAAACTGCCGTCGTACATCTGCTGCCGTCGCGCCCACGGCCTTGCGGATTCCGATCTCGTGCGTCCGTTCCGAAACGGCCATCAACATGATGTTCATGATGACGATACCGCCGACCAGCACGCCGATGGCCACGACGGCCGGAATGACCGCAAACAGCACGCCCGTGATCTGTTTCCAGAAGCTGACCAGTGCATCCGCCGTACCAACGTCGAAGTTGTCCCGATCTGCGGGACGCAGGCCGCGCACGACACGCATGGCCTCCTGCGCACGTGCCATGGCTGGTGCGATCTCGGCGGCTTCGCGCATCTTGACCGAGATGGTGGTGGTCTGTCGGCGTCCGTACAGTGTCTCGAATACCGTGATGGGCATGATGGCAAAGCCGTCGAACGACTGCCCGAGCACCTGCCCCTTGCGGGCCACCACACCGATCACGGTGAAGTGCTCACCCATGAGGCGCACCTCGCGGTCGATCGCGGTCTCACCATCGAACAATTTCTGCGCGACATCGGCGCCGATCACGATCACGTGGCGACGCTCCTCCACTTCCACATCACTAAGTGGGCGACCAGCAGTGAAGCGGTAGTCCTGCACCTCCTGGTAGGGAGCCGTCACCCCGTAGATCTGGACGCTCCCAAGGGTACGGTCGCGCCAGGTCATATCCGTTTGTGGGGTTGGCCATCCCGATTGCAGGCTGATGGCCACAGCGTCCGGAAGCGCCTCCTGCACGGCGGCGGCATCGCGCTCGTCGATGCGCGGACGGCGGCCGAGCAGGCGGTATTCGTCGTCCGTGAAGAGGCCCAGGCTGAGCGGGAGGCGCCGTACCTGGAAGGTGTTGAGGCCAATCATCGCGTCGGCGATGTTCTCCTTCACATAGGCATTCATTCCTTCGATGATGGCCACCACAGCCACCAGGAATCCCACCGAAACCACAATGCCAAGCAGCGTGAACGCTGTGCGAAGCAGATTCACCCGTAACTGGCCGATGGCCATCAGGACCGCATCGGAGAACCGCATACGTTCATTCTACGCCGGGGTATGGCCCCCAACTACTCGTACCGCAGAGCCTCCACCGGGTCGAGCTTGGAGGCGCGGCTTGCCGGCAGCATGCCAAAGAGGATGCCCGTCACACAGCTCGCACCGAGCGCCGCAACAACGGCCGCGGGCGGAATGCTGGCTTCGATTGGGGTAAACGAACGAATGGCCAGCGCAGCGAGCCAACCGACGAAGAGCCCGATACTGCCACCGATCACGGTCAGGGTCACCGCCTCCACCAGGAACTGCCACAGGATGGTGGCCCGGGTGGCCCCCAGCGCCTTGCGCACCCCGATTTCACGGGTCCGTTCGGTCACCGAGATCATCATGATGGCGACGACACCAACGCCACCAACGATGAGCCCCACACCGGAGAGCGCGATCATCACCAGGAAGAACATCCCGAAGATGGAGTTGTAGGTTTCGAAGAGCTTGTCCTGCGTGAGTATGGCGAAACTCGATTCCTCCGAAGGCCGCGTGCCACGCACACCGCGAAGAGCAGCCGTCACGTCGTCGATGACTTCATCGCGATCGACACTGGCGCGAGGTTTGACCGCCAGGTTCACGTTGCTGGCGCGCGCACCAAGATATCGCACCAGCGCGTGAATCGGGACGACCGCCTTGGGCCGCTCCCCTCCCGAGAGGAAGCTGCTGTTGTCCTTGTACACGCCGACCACTTCAAAGGGGACGCTGTTGACCTGCATCATCTTGCCGATGGGGTCGGACTCACCGAAGAGCCGCTCAGCCATGAGGGTGGTGATCACCGCGACGCGGGCACCGGTACGGGCCTCTGCGGTGGTGAAGGCCCGCCCTGGATACACTTCGGGTGCAGTGATGGTCGTCCACTCGGCGGAATACCCCTCGATGGAAGCGCTCGTCAGCTCGCGGTCGCGATACTTGACCTTCGCGTTCCAGTCGAGACGCTCGCCTACGCCCTCCACGGTGGATAGGCGGCGCAGCATCTCCACTTCGTTGGAGCGAATTGGAGGATTGCGGAGCCAGGTGCAGGTTTCTGCCGACCCGTCGCATGCTTCGAAAGAAATGGGATATCGGGTGAGGAAGAAAGTCGTCGGTCCCGTGCTTGCGAAATCCTTTGCCACCGACTGGTTGATGCCATGGATGGCCGCCGAGATGGCAACCACGACGAACACTCCGACCGCGATGCCCAGGATTGTGAGACCCGCACGCACCTTGTTGGCGCGGACGGCGTCGACGGCGATACGCACGCCCTCGGCAATGGCGGACAGACGGGTGCTGAGTGCGGACATCATCACTCCTGCCTGAGGGCCGCGATGGGATCGAGACGCGAAGCGCGGCTGGCGGGATACACGCCGGAAATGATGCCGACGCCGGCGCCCAGTGCGACGCCCGCAATGATGGACCAGGGCGCGACACTGGCTGGCAACGGTGAGAGCAGCGAGATGATCTTCGCCAGGCCAATGCCCAGACCGACGCCAATCGCCGAACCCAACGTCCCCAGGACGCTGGCCTCGATAAGAAACTGCAACAGAATGTCCCGCCGCTTGGCACCAAGTGCCTTGCGGATGCCGATCTCGCGTGTGCGCTCGGCCACCGCCACCAGCATGATATTCATGATCACGATAGCGCCGACCACCAGGCCAATCGCCGGCAACGCGATACCGGCCAGGATCAGATAGCCCTTGATCTTGTTCCAGAACTCCAGGGCGCTATCGGCCGTCTGCAAGGCAAAGTTGTCCGGTTGCGACGGACGGAGTCGTCGCTGCGCTCGCATTGAGGCTCGCACGATCTCCATGGTCTCCCTCATGGCGGGATCACTGGGCGCTTGGATGGCCAGGGCGTCTACCATGTTGGGGCGCGTGTTGAGCAACCTCCGCGCGGTGGATCGCCAACTGGTGATCACAAAGTTGTCCAACGACTGACCGAGTACCTGTCCCTGGGTCTCGGCCACGCCAATCACGCGAAACGGTGTACCGCCGATCTTCAGTTCACGGTCGATCGGATCGAGGCTCGGGAAGAGGCGCTTGGCGGCGTCGACACCGAGCACCACGACCTTCTCTCCACGTGCCAGCTCCTGCTGACTCAGCACCCGCCCGGAACTCACGCCCAATTTCTTTATGTCGAAGTACGCCCCGTCGACGGCAGTCACCTCGACCTGCCGCGGTCGGCCGCTTGCGCTCGAGGAGACGGAGACCTGGCCGTCGCTGAGCAGGTACCAGTTCACGTCGGTCGGAAGCTCGGCAATCACCCGCTCAACGTCCGTGATCTCCAGGCGTGGGCGTTTGCGGAGTTCCTCCCGCGTCGCCTCATCGACCTCCCCCATGTTGAAATTGGGACGCTGGCGCAGTTCAAAGGTGTTGACGCTGATCAGCTTCCCCATCAGGTCGTCTTCCATGTAGCGCCCCATGCCTTCCACGATCGACACGACCGAGATGAGAAACATGACGCCGATGCACACTCCGAGCAGCGTGAACGCGCTCTTGAGTTTCTGGGTGCGAATCGTGGTCAATGCCAGGCGGATGGCGTCGAAGAACGGCACGGGAGCTCGGTGAGGGACGAGGTGCGGGGAGGGGGATTCAGTGCGCGGCGCCGACGGAGAGCCGTTCGACGAATTGCTCTCGACGCTGATCGCTGGCGATGACGCCGTCCCGGAGAACCACCACGCGCCGCGCGTGCGCGGCGATATCGGGCTCGTGGGTCACCATCACGACGGTTTGTCCCCGCCGGGAGAGTTCCTCGAAGACGCGCATGATCTCCTCCGATGTCTGCGAGTCGAGGTTGCCCGTCGGCTCGTCGGCGAGCAGGATCGAGGGGCGGTTGACGAGTGCCCGCGCGATGGCCACGCGCTGGCGCTGGCCGCCTGAGAGTTCGTTGGGACGGTGGTGCATGCGTTGACCGAGCTGCACCTGTTCGAGCGCTTCGCTTGCGCGCTTGCGACGTTCCTCGGCGGACACACCAGCGTACACCAGCGGCAGCTCGACATTCTGCAGGGCCGTGGCGCGGGGCAGCAGGTTGAACGTCTGGAAGACGAACCCGATCTCGCGGTTGCGTACACGGGCAAGCTGGTCGTCGCTCATCGTCGAGACGAGCATGCCATTCAACCAGTACTCCCCGTCACTGGGCGTATCGAGGCAGCCGATCAGGTTCATCAGTGTGGACTTGCCCGACCCCGATGGTCCCATGATGGCGACGTACTCGTTCCGGCGAATGGCCAGGTCAACGCCCCGCAGGGCGCGGACGATCTCTCCACCCATATCGTAGTGTCGCTTGAGCTGCCGTGTGACGATGACCCAGTCCTGCGCCGGTGTCGCTCCCGGAGCACCGACGACGGCGCGTCGCTCGCCGGTCGTACTCAGGCCAATCTCGTCAGTGGTGCTCACGACTTGGCTCCACCCGTTGCCGTCTTCTTGGGATCCGGCTTGCTGACCTTGATGAGCGCTCCCTCCTTGAGTTCCCGGATGGCCTGATAGGTACCCGAGACGATGGTCTCGCCAGCTTTGAGGCCATCGAGCACTTCGAAGTGCCGCTCGCCGGCGATGCCGACCCTGACCGGGCGGAAGCTCACCTTATTGTCGGTGCCGACAATGAAGACTCCCTCGATGTCGCGCTTGCCAACCGTCTTGGCGGG